>JAYURR010000140.1:0-3986 GCA_043756605.1 Chitinophagaceae bacterium | reverse complement strand
ACTTTACTTACCACCATTAAGTATGTAATTATGGTACTGCGGGCCGATAACCGTGGTGAGGGAGGTATCTTCTCACTCTTTGCGCTGGTTAGGCGTCGTAAAAAATGGCTGGTTATTCCTGCCATGATCGGCGGTGCAGCATTGCTGTCGGATGGTATTATTACACCACCAATCTCTATTACATCGGCTATTGAGGGTTTAAAAGAACTGCCCCGGTTTAATGATCTTAGCCAAAATACCATTGTATACATCGTTATCGGCATTATTGCCGTTTTCTTCTTTGCACAACAGTTTGGCACATCCAGTATTGGAAAGTTGTTTGGTCCTTTCATGTCGGTTTGGTTTGGTATGCTGGCTATTTTAGGTCTGATACATCTCAGCGACGACTTTACCATTTTTCGTGCACTCAACCCATACTACGGTATCCGTTTCCTTGTTACTTATCCTGAAGGTTTCTGGTTGCTGGGGGCGGTTTTTCTTTGTACTACCGGTGCCGAAGCGCTTTACAGCGATCTGGGGCATTGTGGCCGCAGCAATATCCGTATTTCCTGGATATTTGTAAAAACCTGTTTGCTCATAAACTACTTCGGGCAGGGTGCCAGCATATTAAAACACCACAGCGGCAAATTGTTAAATGCTGCTACCATTAAAGCCGAAGGCATCAATGCATTTTACGATTTGATGCCCAACTGGTTTATAGTGCCAGGTGTTATTGTAGCCACCAGTGCGGCTATTATTGCCAGCCAGGCCATGGTGTCGGGTTCCTTTACTTTAATAAGTGAGGCTATCCGTTTAAACCTGTGGCCAAAACTTAAGATCAATTATCCTACCGAGGCCAAGGGCCAGATTTTTATACCTGCCATTAATACAATCTTATTTATAGGTTGTGTAGGCGTGGTTTTATTTTTTCGTGAATCATCTAAGATGGAAGCTGCGTATGGCCTGGCCATTATTACCACCATGTTTATGACCACCATACTCTTTGCCAATTATATGGTGCTGCATAGGGTAAAGCCCATTTTAATTTACATATTTTTGGGAGCTTACGTGATAATTGAATCTGCTTTCCTGATAGCATTAATGGATAAATTTTTGCATGGTGGTTATATTACGTTGATGATCGGGTTCTTATTATTCTCGGTGATGTACATCTGGTATCGCAGCCGTAAAATTAAAAACCGTTATGTGGAGTTTGTACGCATGGAAGAATATATTCCCAAACTGGAAGAATTAAGCAACGATACATCGGTACCCAAGTACGCCACACACCTGGTATATTTAACCAGTGCCAATAACCCCAAAGAGATTGAACATAAAATTATTTACAGCATACTGAGCGGTAAACCAAAACGTGCCGATATTTTCTGGTTTGTGCATGTAGATACCATGGATGATCCTTACACCTGCGAATATTCTGTTGAGCATATTATTCCTAACGATATCATCCGGGTAGAGTTTAGGCTTGGTTTCCGGATGGCGCCACGCATTAACCTGATGTTTAAAAAAGTGGTAGAAGATTTGGTTGCAAACCGTGAAGTGAATGTTACCAGCCGTTACGAAAGTCAGCAGCGTAACAATGTGGTGGGCGATTTTAGGTTTGTGGTAATGGAAAAATTTCTGAGTCAGGATAATGAACTGCCGTTTTTTGAAAGGGTAATTATGAAACTTTATTTTTGGCTTAAAGAAATTTCGCTGAGCGAAGAAAAAGGTTTTGGGCTGGAACAGAATACCGTGCAGGTAGAAAAATTCCCACTCATTATTGCTCCGGTTAGTAAATTAAAATTGAAAAGGGTTTATACAGATGAGGAGGAGGAGTAAAAGCCGGGCCCCCTCCGAACTTCGTTCTTTCTTTTACAAAGAACCCCCAAGGGGGAGGAAATTTCGAAGATTGAAGCGAAGATTATCGTTTTGTTTTTTTGGGGACGGGCATTTGGAAGTCTATTCAACATCGTTGTAAATATGATTTTGTCGTTTTTTGGTTTTTGATAAAAAACAAAAAAGGATATCACTTGTACCGCATACCAATAGGCAACATTACAGACCATTTATCACTTATACATAGTACAGTTTTGAACCACAGTAGAAACATAGCTACATAGAAATACACACATAGTTTATCTATGTGATAATCTATGATCCTATCTGTCTATGTGGTTCAAATATGCTTAAACTTAAGAATCTCTTGAATTCTATCTCCGCCATATCACTAAGGCAAAAAATTGATAACGCTGAAGATTTTCAGCTGATAGATGTACGTGAACCTTACGAACACGAAGAATTCAACATCGGCGGTCAATTAATTCCTTTAAATGAAATTTGCCAGCATATTGATTCAATTACAACAAACAAACCAGTCATCATCTATTGCCGCAAAGGCATACGCAGCCAGATAGCCATTCAGCGGCTGCAGGAAAAATTTCCGTTTACAAACCTTATCAATCTTATTGGCGGTACCGAAGCATGGAAGAAAGAGTTTGGAATAAAAGTTAAGGGTTAAAAGTTAACCGTTAATTGTTTGAAGCAGAATGCTTAATTTAACAGAGTTCAAACTATTAACCTTTAACAAATAACTATTTCTGCTTTTGCTTCAAATCGCTCTCTATATCATCCTTGGCCTTGCAGCAGTTTCCATTATTGTATATTTTTTGCAGGAGAAATTTATTTTTAAACCCGAAAAATTAAAGCAGGACTTTGTTTATAAATACGATGTGCCTTTTGAAGAATTGTTTTTTGATGTGGAGCCCGGCGTACGCATTAATGGTTTACATTTTACTGTAGACAAACCATTGGGGCTGGTTTTGTATTTTCATGGCAACAGCCGCAGTATTAAAGGCTGGGCAAAATATGCCGTTGATTTTTACAGGTATAAATATGATGTGGTGTTGGTAGATTACAGGGGCTTTGGCAAAAGTACCGGCAAGCGAAACGAAAAAGATATGCTGAACGATATGCAGTTTGTGTACGAAACATTGGCAGCAAAATATAACGAGAACCACATACTGGTGTATGGCCGCAGTATGGGCAGTGGCTTTGCTGCTAAACTGGCCAGCGATAATAAACCACGCTATTTAATTTTAGATGCACCTTATTTTAGTTTTAAAAAAGCAGTAGAACGATTTTTACCTATGCTGCCGGTGCGTTTTGTGCTGCGCTTTCACATGCGTACCGATAAATGGATAACCAAAGTAAATTGCCACACCTATATTTTGCATGGCACCAAAGATTGGCTGCTGCCCATCAGCAACAGCGAAAAATTACAGGCGCTTAATCCCCGTAAAATAACGCTCATACGCATTCCCGGCGGCGGGCATAATAACCTGCCATCCTTTCCCGAGTATCATAATTTTGTAAGGGATATTTTATCGCCTTGATGATATTGTTGTTGCTTCGCAACAAGGCTTTTGCCACAGAGGCACGGAAGCACAGAAATGAAAACTTGAAATTCTTGTATTAATTCCTGGTGTTTAAAAACTGCTTTGCTATTTAACTGAATCACTGCAACCATCAACCCAAAACTACAAACCCAAAACACATAACTTTGCTTTTATGAAGCGTAAAAGAATTTTCAGCTGGCTTAAAATCATCATCATCATCTACAGCGTTATCGGTATTGCTTTATTTTACCTACAGGAAAAATTTTTATTTCACCCGGAGAAATTATCCAATGCTTATGTGTATCGCTTCAAAGTTCCTTTTGAAGAAGTGAATATTGCAATGAATGAAACAGATACGGTAAACATGATCAAATTTTTTCCGGCAGATTCTGTAAGAAGGGGTGTGGTTGTTTATTTTCATGGCAACAGGGACAATATAGAACGCTATGCAAAATTTGCCAACAACTTTACCAAACATGGTTACGAAGTGTGGATGGAAGATTATCCCGGTTTTGGAAAAACTACCGGCGAACGTACCGAAAAGAAAATGTATGAGCAGGCACTGCAGATACAAAAAATGGCTGCAGCAAAATATGGTAAAGACAGCATTAT
>JAYURR010000139.1:0-11593 GCA_043756605.1 Chitinophagaceae bacterium | reverse complement strand
TATCGATCATGAGTTGTAAAAAGTTCAAAACATTTTTGCCGTATAATTTGCTGGCGTCGCTGGGCATGCTTGCCGGTAAATTTGAATCACCAACAATGCTCACCCCCTTATGAATTACGGTCTTCTCATTTTCTGTAAAATCGGTATTGCCACCGGTAGCCGCCGCCAGGTCAATAATAATAGAACCGTTTTTCATCGCTTCCATCATTTTGTCAGTAATTAATATGGGGGCTTTTTTACCGGGTATTTGTGCGGTGGTAATAATGATATCTGCTTTGGCAACGCTTTCTGCAATTTTTGCTTTTTGGCGCTGCATAAAATCTTCGCTTTGCTCCACTGCATAACCACCGGCCTGGCTGGCATCGGCCGCGCCTTCCACTTCTATAAACTTTGCACCAAGGCTCATCACTTCTTCTTTAACTGCCGGGCGTGTATCAAATACTTCAACCACGGCACCCAGCCTGCGACCGGTTGCAATGGCCTGCAGTCCTGCAACGCCGGCACCCAATATCAACAGTTTGGCCGGCGGAATACTTCCGGCTGCCGTCATGAACATAGGAAAATATTTGGGGAATAAATTAGCGGCCAGTAATACGGCTTTATAACCGGCAATATTTGCCTGGCTGCTTAAAATATCCATGCTTTGTGCACGGGTTGTACGTGGCAACATATCCATGCTAAAAACGGTTAAACCTTTTTCAGCAAGCTCTTTCATCAAACCTGCATTAAACAAAGGCTGATAAACACCTAAAACGATTTTTGATTTTAGATTGACGATTTCAGATTGTTGTGGCGTATTTATGCTCAGGATAAAATCACTGCTTTGTAAAACTTCGCTGCGTGATTTTATGGTGGCACCGGCTTCGGTATATTTTTCATCGTTTGCAAAAGCAGTAACGCCTGCATTATTTTCTACACAAACATCTACATTCCATTTTTTAAGGATGGTAATATGTTCGGGTAACAGCGATACTCTGGTTTCGGGAGATGGTTCTTTTAAAACGCCAATTATCATAAGCAATTAATTGAAGCAAATGTAAGAAAAATTGCCCCTATCCCCTAAAGGGGAACTGGAGTTTATAAATTTTGACATTATTTATCTCAACGGAACAGTTAAAAACGGATGCAAAAGTGCTGTTTATGATTAATATCAGTGTTAAAAAAAACTATACCAATAAAGAACAGATCGATGGTTAAAGTGACCGATGAATGTTGTTTGATGACATCCCAGGCTTGCTCCATTTCGCTACTCCAGTGTATGTCGTCAAATACTAATATGGTTGAGGCTGTTGCGTGTTTCAGCAGTTGATAAAAATAATCAAGAGTTGGTTCTTTACGGTGGTTACCATCTGCAAAAGCAAAGTCTACAGTATTGAGGTTTGATAATAGCGGAGATAATGTTTTTTTAAAATCGCCTTCGGTTAATTGTACATTATTCAGTTGCAGGGCTTCAAAATTTTGTTTGGCAATGGAAGCTATTGCTGCCGATCCTTCGCAGGTAAATATTTTGGATGTTTTGTTTGCCAAAGCCAGGTAAGCCGTTGTTATGCCAAAGGAAGTACCCAATTCTACAATATTTTCGGGCTTGTGATATTTTACCATCCTGTATAAAAGCTGTGCATATTTCTTTGGCTTAAGCGATGATGCGGCAATAGCAGCAACTACTCTTTTATTGGCTTTGATAACGGCAGAACCTGCACCAAAATCTTCAACATCAATTACTGTTGAATCGGCAAGCATTTTTTTTCGCAGATTTTCAATTGGCTGGTAAGCAGGGTGGCTTTGTTTATCGTTCAACACATGTTTTACAAAATCAAATACGAAGGGAGAATGAATGCCGTGGCCTTTTCCGTTGGAAGCGGTGAGGTAATAGTGCAGATATTTTTTTGCTAATTGAAATTTGGTGAACATGATTACTTCAAAAATACAGAAGGAAAGGGAAGTCTTCCCTTTTTCTTTGCCCATAAATATATAAGAACAAGTAAGAGGATAATCACAGCAATACTATATAAGCACTGGGGATACCTGTTTTCATAATAAGTGGACCATGACGAGGGTAAATAATCCCTGTATAAATTTGTGATAAAAATAACTATCCTTTCAAAAAAGAAGCTGCAATTTGAAAGAAAAAAAAGCAATGTAAACCATCGCTTTGTCCTGAGTTTACGAAAAAACAGAAGGAACCCAAATAAAAAAGACAAAAGATTAATAATGAAAAATAATATCCAATATTCCAAGTTTACTTGTTCACTGAAAGCATACCATTCATATGGATTTTGGCCGTACCATGCTATAAAAAGTTCAGCAACATAAGCAAGTACAACAAGTAAGCTGGACCATGCAGCCAATGTATTGATAACGTACAAAAGATTGTATGATTCTGACTTTATCTTATTATTGAATAGTGTGCCCACTAATAACAAAATCACTACAACCTGGTACATCATCAGGAAAATATTGGTGAAAAAAGGCAGAGATATGTAAAAATTTATCAGCTGCACTTCCTTACCCAGGTTTGAAACGAATACGCATACATATGTTTTTCATCTACACCAAAATCCTGGTTGTGGCTAAGCTGCCATTTTGTTTCATCAATTTCCGGAAAAAAAGTATCGCCATCCAATGTTGCATGCACACGGGTCATGTAAATTTTATCGGCAATTTCCATTGCCTGTTTATAAATCTCTCCGCCACCAATTACAAATATTTCATTGCAGTTTGTTGCTGCTGCATTTTGTAAAGCATCATCTAAATCTGTTGCTGAAATTGTTCCTTCAGCTTTCCAATCTGCTTGTCTTGATATAACAATATTAAACCTGCCGGGCAGTGGTTTGTTAACAGCTTCAAATGTTTTGCGGCCCATAATTACCGGCATACCCCAGGTAGTGTTTTTAAAAAACTTCAGGTCGTTGGGTAAATGCCAGAGAAGTTGGTTGTCTTTACCAATGGTATTGTTAATGGAAGCTGCAACTATAAGTGAGACCATGTTGAAATTTAAAAGTAAAAATAAGAAACTTAACTGCTCCCACAGCTTTTGAATTTTGACTTTTGATTTTTTATTTAAACCGCTACCGGCGCTTTTATGGCAGGATGCGATTCGTAATTCATCAACTCAAAATCTTCAAACTTAAAATCAAAAATATCTTTTATTTCAGGATTTATGTTCATCTTAGGTAATGGAAAAGGCGTTCTGGTTAGCTGCAAATTTGCCTGCTCAAAATGATTGTTATACAAATGCACATCACCAAAAGAATGTACAAATTCGCCGGGCTCCATATCACAAACCTGTGCAATCATCATGGTTAATAAAGCGTAAGAAGCTATGTTGAAAGGCACTCCCAAAAATACATCAGCACTTCGCTGGTAAAGCTGGCAACTTAGTTTTCCGTTTGCAACATAGAACTGAAACAAACAATGGCAAGGCATCAGTTTCATCTTTGGCAAATCGGCTACATTCCAGGCGCTGATAATCATGCGCCGGCTATCGGGGTTTGTTTTTAAGGTATGTATCAGTTCCTTTACCTGGTCAACTTCTACCCCATCGGCACCGCTCCAACTGCGCCATTGTTTGCCATACACCGGACCAAGGTCGCCGTTTTCATCAGCCCATTCATCCCAAATTTTTACGTTGTTTTCTTTTAAATAACTGATATTGGTATCGCCCTGCAAAAACCAAAGCAACTCGTAAATTATACTTTTAAGATGGCATTTTTTAGTGGTAACCATTGGAAACCCATCCGCTAAATTAAACCGCATCTGGTAACCAAAAACACTGCGGGTGCCTGTACCTGTGCGGTCGCTTTTATCGGTACCGGTTTCAATAATATGTTTTACTAAATCAAGATATTGCTGCATGAGTGCAAGTTAACACTCTACTAACCATTAAAAAAATTATGAGCAAAAGATGAGAATTGATAAACCCTTAATTTTATTTAAAAAACGATGAATCTTACCTGTAAAATTCAATACAAAACTTTTGAGCCAGGGGAATTTACTGATATAAGACAGGTAGATTTTATAACAGCTGTTGATATTATCGAAAAATTTCCATGGGGTGAACAAAGGGATCATATCGCAATCGATTTGACCTGTCCTTCTGTTAGTTTTGAATATTCACCAGACAGTATTCTAAAATTATCACTCTACTACAATAAAAAATTTGTTTTATACTTTTTTGATGGAAAACATTTACACACGAAAAGCTTTACTGATTATAAATCTGCCTACTCATTTATTGAATACTTTTTTAAGGAAAAGTCAATTGATTTTTCGGCTTTTAAAAAAGAAAACACATGGCTCAAAAAAATTGTTAACCATTTCAGAACTGCTGATTTTGTTTATACCGTGAAAGGTAAACCTGTATATTCATTTTTTGATTTTGAAACTGTTATGGTTTCAGTAATGCAGGTTTTCCTGTTGCCACTTTTTATCAGTTTCAGCATCACTAAAACATTTCATTTTTATGCTTTGCTTTTACCTCTATTTTTGTTTATTTTTTGGGGTGGAATTAATTATTTTTTACTGTTTACGTATTATTTATACAGTAAAAATAAATATTTACAGTTGTCAAAAGGCAATGATATTTTTTTATGGGGAGAATATCCTGATAATATAAAAAAGTACAGCAAATCTGATATTAAAGAGATAATAGTAAAACAAAATAAAGGAAGACGATGTCCCTGGGGTAATTTTACACTTACATTTATTTTTATTAAGAACGGTAGTTTCCTAAAAATTCCAAGTACCCTGCTTGATGGCATGAGTATTCAATTTAAAATCCCGGATGCCCCGTATGAAGTAGAACAAACAGCTATTCCTCTTTGTAAATTGAATAGTTAATTGTGGGAAGTAAAAATCTACAACTCACAAATAAAAAATTCCCAAACCCATAAACCACAACCTGTAAACCACAACCTGATTTCATATCTTTGCTGGTCCTTAATAGGATTGAAACAATGAGCAAGAAAGGAAAAGTTTTAATGGCCATGAGCGGCGGTATAGATAGTACCGTAGCTGCTTTAATGCTGCACAAAGAAGGCTACGAAGTGGTGGGCATTACCATGAAAACATGGGATTATGCCGCCAGCGTTGGTACCACCGGCAAAAAAGAAACAGGCTGCTGTAACCTGGATAGTTTTAACGATGCCCGCCAGGCTGCTGTGCAACATGGCTTTCCGCATTTTATTTTAGATATACGGGATGAGTTTGGCGATTTTGTAATTGAGAATTTTGTAGATGAATATATTGCCGGCCGCACACCCAATCCCTGTGTAATGTGCAACACACATATTAAGTGGCGGGCATTGATGAAAAGGGCCGATGCATTGGGTTGCGATTTTATATCTACCGGGCATTACGCACAGGTACACCAGCATACAAACGGCCGGTATTTTATTCGCAAAGGTATTGATGATACAAAAGACCAAAGCTATGCACTATGGGGATTACAGCAGGATCTGCTGAGCCGTACTATTTTACCATTGGGTACTTATCACAAAAAAGATATCCGCCAACTGGCGCATGATTTTGGCTACCCCGAACTGGCTAAAAAGAACGAGAGCTACGAAATTTGTTTTGTACCCGATAACGATTACCGCGGCTTTTTAAAACGTAAAGTTGCAGGATTGGAAGAACGTGTTAATGGTGGAAATTTTATTGATAAAACCGGTAAAATTCTTGGCCAGCACAAAGGCTATCCTTTTTACACGGTTGGGCAAAGAAAAGGATTGGATATAGCATTAGGCCGCCCCGCTTTTGTTACCGAAATTTTACCCGAAACCAATACTGTAATTCTTGGTGAAGAAGCAGATTTAAACCGCACCGAAATGAAAGTAACCGGTTTAAACTGGATAAAATATGACGGCATTACAGATGGCATGGAAGCCCTTACAAAAATCCGTTATAAAGATAAAGGTGCATTAAGCAACCTGCACACATACGAAAATGGCATCCTTGTACGTTTTTATGAGGATGTTAAGGGCGTGGCCCCGGGCCAAAGTGCTGTTTTTTACAAAGGGGATGATGTGATTGGTGGCGGAATCATTCAGCGGTCTGAGCAGCTTTTTACTATTTAATTGTATCTATATTTGTAATATACTTCAACTTATGAAAAAGATTTTTCTTTTAATAACCATCATCACTGCTGTAATTTTTGTATCCTGTAAAAAAAGTACGGAGGTGTTTGAAACAGGATCGGTGATTGAATATTCGCCTCTGGTAATTGGCAAATACATCACCTATAATCTGGACTCTACCGTTTTTATAAACTTTGGTACAAAAGATACCGTGAGGAAATACCAGGTTAAGCACGTTGTAGATGCTCAAATTACCGATAACCTTGGCAGGCCTGCATACCGCATTATACGCTACATACGCAAAACTGCGGCAAACCCCTGGAACCCCGATAATACTTTTATGGCCGTACCAACCGATTTTGCCTTGGAATTTGTTGAAAACAATATGCGTTTTTTAAAACTAAAAGGCCCCGTAAGAGAAGCCTATACCTGGAAAGGAAACTCCTTTATTGATACATACTCTTTAAACTCCAACTTTAAATATTTAGATGACTGGAATTATACCTACGACAGTGTAAACGTTCCTAAAACTATCGGCACATTTAATTTAGATAGCACCATACATGTGGGCCAACGCGATGAAGTTATTGGCAATCCCAGCGACCCCAATTCCTACAGCGAAAGAAATTTCAGCTCAGAAAATTATGCCAAAGGTATCGGACTTGTGTACCGCAATTTTTTACACGTAGAGTATCAGCCGGCCAGGCCAGGTGTTGGTGCATACAGGGTTGGGTATGGTGTTAAGATGACGATGATAGATCATAATTAGCTTCAAGGGTTTAGCCACAAGGGATAAGCATGTAAACTCAAACTAATTTTTGAACAGTAAAACCTTTTTATAAATAAGCTTTGCCCCCTTGCAGCTTAAAGCTACTCCCCATATTTTCCTTTACTGAATGTTGAAAAATCTGTTCCCGGAATTTTATCGGCACCCAGTTGATTAAGCATGGTTACCAATTGCCCACGGTGATAACTGGCGTGGTTAAAAACATGATGCAGCATTTGGTAAACCGGCATTTTATGCTGTTCCTTATTTCTTACAAAAGCAAAAACATGTGTAAGCTGGTTTTCGTTTGCAGCATCAACCCAATCTTTAAATTGTTTGCTTTGCCTGGCCAGTATCTCAGTCATTTCAGTAAAACTTCCGGTAAACGCAGCACTATCCAACACAATATTTTCGGTAAGCTTTAGCCGCTTCCACCATACTTCTTCGGCCAGCCACATGTGTTGCAATGTTTTGTATAAAGATGAAAAACTGCTGATTATTTCTTTATTAATTTCTTCTTCGGTTAACTTGCATATACGGTCGGTTAAAAGTTTAGAAGCCCAAATATTATAAGCGGCGTATTGTTGCAATAATTCCTTCATGGTTTTATGTACTTTTGATTTTTAGCTGCAAGATGCAGGTAAAATTATTAATTATCCATTATATCATTATCAATTAAACTACATGCCTGATAAAAAATTTCCTTTCAGCGGTTTCAGTTCTGTTGCCATTCATGGTGGCGGAGAGCAAGACCCTAATTATGCCCACCTTACACCCATTTACGCCAGCAGCACCTATGTGTTTGATGAGGCTGAGCAAGGCATGCGCCGTTTCAGCGGCGAAGAAAAAGGATACATTTATGGCCGATGGGGAAACCCAACCATTACCGAAGCTGAAGAAAAAATTGCGGCGCTGGAAAGTTTTGGTATTGCAGATGAAGATGGAAATCCAATTAAATTAAAAGCCATTTTACATGCCAGCGGCATGGCGGCCATCAGCACATTGATGATTGGCACTTTAAAAAGCGGCGATAAAGTTTTATCTCATTACTCATTATACGGCGGCACGCAGGAACTGCTTGAAAAAATTTTACCGGCATTGGGTATCGAAGTTATTATAACCGATCTGCGTGATTTAAACAAAGCTGCAGCAGCATTAAATGCAGATGACAAAATAAAAATGCTTTACCTGGAAACACCCGCCAACCCTACCATACAGTGTGTTGATATAGATGAATTAACCAGGCTTGCAAAAACTAAAAATATAATTGTGGCAGTTGATAATACTTTTGCAACGCCTTATTTGCAACAACCATTTCAATTTGGAGTTGATTATGTAATGCACAGCACCACCAAATTTTTAAACGGTCATGGTACAGCTATTGGCGGTGTTTTAATTGGTAAAGATTTGGAATTGATGAATGGCCACATTACCAAAGTACATCGCCTGCTTGGCGGCAACAGTAATGCCTTTGATGCTTTTTTATTAACGCAGGGAATGAAAACATTGGAAGTACGTATGCAGCGCCATTGCCACAATGCTATGGAAGTTGCCGGATTTTTAGAGCAGCATCCGGCAATAAGCAAAGTAAATTATCTTGGCCTGCCCGATCATCCCGATTTTCACACCGCATCCAAACAAATGCGCCACGCAGGCGCCATGCTTAGTTTCGAAATGAAAGATGGACTTGAGGCTGCAAAAAAATTTATAGATAAACTGCAGATGTGCATCCGTGCAGTATCGCTCGGCACCTGCGATACCTTACTATCTCACCCCGCAAGTATGACGCATTACAGCGTACCCAAAGAAAAACGTGAACAGTATGGTATTACCGATGGCCTGATACGTATGAGTGTGGGTATTGAAAATGTACAGGATATTATTATAGACCTGGAGCAAGCACTATCATAAAATGAACAACGCAAGAAAAATTTACCTGGCATTATTGTACTTCTTTTTATCAACCGGCATTACCTGGTGGTTTGTAGCTGTATGCCCTTTGTACACAGACTTACAGCAAAAATTATTATCAACCGGTATTGCCGGCACCAAATGGGGTTTGCAGATTGTTGCCGCATATTTTTTTCTCTCACAAAAAAAGTGGGACTTTCTTAAAAATATGGGCGCAACCTGTTTGGTTGGTTCTGTTATTTTATTGCCTTATGCTTTTGCAGCAACATTTAGCCAAATAAATGGCCCAACATTTTTTGTTGGGTCATTATTAATTGCTGTTGTTGTAATGATTGTTTTATATTTTTTAAATGTGCAAAAAATCGGCTTGCCAATAAAATGGTTTTGGGGCTGGATATGTTGCCTGGCAATTGCCATCACACTTCAACTTACCGTGGTATTTTCGGTAATAAAATTTTAAGCCATGTCAATTTTAATAAGAAAAGCAGTTAAAGAAGATTGCGCCAGCATGATGGAACTGATACACGAACTGGCCGTTTATGAAAAAGAACCAGAAGCTATTACCGTAAGTTTTGATCATTTTGTGGAAAGTGGTTTTGGTGCAAACCCTGTATGGTTTGGCTATGTAGCCGAAGCCAATGGAAAGGTTGAGGGCTTTGCATTGTGCTACATACGTTACAGCACCTGGAAAGGACAACGGCTTTACCTGGAAGATTTTTTAGTATCGGAAAAAATGCGTGGTAAGGGCATTGGCAAATTATTATTTGATACGCTAATTGAAGTGTGCAAAACAAAAAAATACAGCGGCATGGTTTGGCAAGTGCTGGATTGGAATGAACCTGCAATAAATTTTTATAAAAAATATCCGGATGTTAGTATTGATGGTGGCTGGCTTAACTGTTCCTTAAACTTCTGAAAATAGTTTTAATACAGGCAACACATTCCGTTTAATAAGTATCTTTACTGTATTGCGCCTGCCTTTAACTCAAAATTTAATACAATGCTTTTGATCCTTACAAAAAAATCAATGTACATACATCTGCTGCTCATCTTTACAGCAGTATTATTTTTCTCCTGCCAGAAAAGTCTTGAATTTGAGGATGGTGCCGGCAGCACTCCGCCCGATCTGTTAACAAAAATAAATTCATCGGTATCTGGCTTTGTTACTGATGAAAATGATGTTGCAGTAATGGGTGCATCTGTACAAGTTGGAGGCAGTACAATTACAACCGATAAATACGGATATTTTCAGGCAAAAAATGTGCAGGTTATAAAAGAAGCAGCGGTGGTTGCCGTAAACAAAACCGGTTATTTTAAAGGTATTAAAACTTATATAGCTGCAGCCGGAAAGTCTGCTTTTTTCAGAATTAAATTAATGCCCAAAACTATAATTGGCACCATCAATTCGGTGTCGGGCGGTACGGTTTCCTTACCAAATGGATTAAGTATAAAATTGCTGGGGCGCTCTATTGTAAATGCTGCCAGTAATGCATCTTATTCCGGTACTGTTAATGTTGCAGCCTACTGGATAAGCCCTGCTGCGACTGATTTAAACAGAATTATGCCTGGTGATTTAAGAGGTATAAATACCGATGGATCTTTAAAACTGTTACAAACTTTTGGTATGGTTGCTGTGGAGTTAACCGGTTCAGCCGGAGAATTATTACAGATTGTAAATGGACAAAAAGCTACACTAACCGTAGCCATACCTTCTACACTAACTGCCAGTGCGCCAGCCAGCATTCCGCTTTGGTATTTTGATGAGGCTAACGGTTTGTGGAAACAGGAAGGCAGTGCAACAAAAACCGGTAATACTTATGTTGGCGATGTGGGTCATTTTTCGTTTTGGAATTGTGATGTACCGGCAAATTATGTGCAGTTCAATTGTACTTTAAAAAATTCATCCGGCGATCCCCTGGCTTATACCTTGGTAAAAATAACTGTTGTTGGTACAAACAATTCGGGATGGGGATACACAGATTCTTCAGGCAATGTTAATGGAGCAGTGCCTAATAATTCAAACCTGTTGCTGGAGGTGTTTCCAAATTCAGGTTGTACAACTCCGCTGTATTCACAAACATTTGCTACTACTAATGTAAATATCTCATTGGGTATTATTACTGTACCCACTGCCAGTAATCTTGCAACTATAAACGGTACAGTAACCAATTGCGGCAGCACACCAGTTACCAATGGATATATTATTATACAGGAAGGCACTGTTTTTACCAGGTACCGATTGAGTAATACAGGTTCATACAGTTTCAATAAAGTTTTCTGCTCTTTCCCCCAAACAGTATTGCTGATAGGAGAAGACATAACCAACGGACAACAAAGTGCGAGTGTAACTTACGTGGTCAATGCAGGTACAAATACAGTTGGTAATATCCAGGCTTGCGGAAATTCTATCCAGGAGTTTGTTAACTATACTATTAATGGTACTCCTTACAGTTTTACCGCTCCTGTTGACTCAATCCATTATTCTGATGACAATGTCTCACGTCTTTTCGTCAGTGGAGTAAGGATACCACAAACTTTAGATTTCGCTGAAATAGTTTTTCAGCGTGCGGGAATTTCCTTAGGGAGTAGTCAAGCTCTTGAACAATTCCATCCTAACCCGTTTCCTGACTCAATGCTTATTCAATCACCAATTCTTGTAAACATTACTGAATATGGAGCAGTAGGACAATTTGTTGCAGGTAGTCTTTCAGGCACTTTCAGAGGAGGGGCTCCGGCAAATATACCTTACGTTGTAACTTTTAGTTTTAGGGTAAGAAGAACTTTTTAAAACAATAAATACTTTTTTATAGCTTTCTGCCAAAAACAGAAAGCTTTTTTATTT
>JAYURR010000138.1:0-36506 GCA_043756605.1 Chitinophagaceae bacterium | reverse complement strand
CTGATCTCAATACTACAATACACATTTTTTTTGGGTGGAGGCATTTTTTTGGTTTGGTGGCAGCTTAAAGGCATGACGGCTGAGCAAAAAACACAATTTACCAATGCCTTACGAGATGCCAATTACTGGTTAATTATTCCCATTGTTTTTATGAGTCTGCTAAGCCATTTAAGCCGGGCTTACCGGTGGAAACTGCTTTTGGAGCCGCTTGGTTATTATCCAAAAATTAAAAATGTATTTGCAGTTACCATGGTTGGCTATATGGCCAATGCTGCTTTTCCACGACTGGGCGAAATTTTAAAATGTACTTTTTTATCAAAGTACGAGCATATTAAAATTGATAAACTAGTTGGCTCTATTTTAATTGAACGCACTTTTGATGTGCTTTGCTTTATAACTTTTATTGGCATTACCGTACTAATACAGGTAGATAAAATTGGTGGGTTTATAAAAGAAAAACTTGCCTTGTTTGAAACCAGTGCCGGTATGCCTTTGTGGGTAAAGGGTTTAATTGTTTTAGGATTAATAATGCTGCTTTATTATGCATCTAAATTGCTGGTAAAAAAATACCCGGGCAGCAAAACCATACTTAAAATAAATATTTTTTTTAAAGGCATAGGCCAGGGTTTTATTGCCATACGCAGTTTAAAAAAACGTAACCAGTTTATTGCACACACGTTGTTTATATGGGCAATGTACCTTTTACAAATTTATGTAGGCTTTAGTGCCATGGAGCATACTGTGGGGCTTGATTTTAGAGCAGCCTGCAGCGTTTTGGTTTTAGCCAGCCTTGCCATGATACTTACACCCAACGGCATTGGCCTGTTTCCTATTTTTGTAATGCAGACTTTAATTTTATATGGCATACAGGCAGATTACGGCATGGCATTCGGTTGGTTGATATGGGGCGTTGCAACCTGCCTTATTTTAATTGTTGGGTTTATCTGCCTTTTATTACTCCCTTACATGAATAAAACAAAAAATGAAATCAATACAAGCTATACCACATAAAATATTTACGCTGCAAGCCATGTTACACCAGCTTAACCGCTGGCGGCTGCTCAATAAAAAAATTGTTTTTACCAATGGTGTGTTTGATATTTTGCACGAAGGGCATATTGCTTCCTTAAGCGAAGCTGCTTTGCATGGGCATATTTTAATTGTTGCCATTAATGCAGATGCATCTGTAAAAAGATTAAAGGGCGAAAGCCGGCCGGTTAACAGCGAAAATTCCCGCATGCTACTGATGGCATCGCTTGTAATGGTGGATGCCGTTATTTTGTTTGAAGAAGATACACCGCTGAATTTAATTACCGCCATTTTACCCGATGTACTTGTAAAAGGCGGCGATTATACTGTGGAGCAAATTGCTGGTGCCAAAGAAGTTTTAGCCAATGGCGGCGAAGTAAAAATTGTACCCATATTGCAGGGATTTTCTACCACCGGCATTATCGAAAAAATGAATAGCAGGGATAAATAAAATCCGGTTTTTACAAAAACTTAATATTGCTTTTAAAATCAACCCCTTAAATTCGTTCCATTTAATTCTAAACTTTCAATTGTTTGCACAAAAGAAAAATCATATTCCGCGATATTAGCTGGTTATCCTTTAACGACCGTGTACTACAGGAAGCTGCAGATGAAACCGTTCCTTTGCGTGAACGTATCCGTTTCCTGGGCATTTTTTCAAATAACCTGGATGAGTTTTTTCGGGTACGTGTGGCCGCACTTAAACGCATGATTGAATTTGGCAAAAAATCAAAAATGCATCTGGAACTTAGCCCTGCAGCCATTATTGAAGAGATACAGGAAATAGTAATTGAACAGCAAAAAGAATTTGAACGCATCTGGAATGAAATTTTACGGGAGTTAAAAAAAGAAAGAATTTACCTGATTAACGAAACACAACTTAATAAAACACAGCAAGCATTTATTCTCGATTATTTTAATGAAGAAATACGCAGCAATGTAATACCGCTGATGATTGAAAGCATACAGAATTTTCCGGTGCTGAACGACCGGTCTATTTACCTGGCCTGCAAACTTTCAAAAAAAAATAAAACCATTCCTCAAAAATATGCACTGCTGTCGGTGCCAACCCGCAGACTGCCCCGGTTCATCATCCTGCCATCAAAAAATGCCGATAAGCAGATTATTTTACTGGAAGATATAATCCGGTTTTGCTTACCCAATATTTTTTCGTTTTTTGGGTACGATACCTTCTCGGCCCATATTATTAAAGTAACCCGTGATGCTGAAATTGATATGGACAATGATATTGCAACTTCCCTCATTCAAAAAATTGAAAAGGGTTTAAAAAACCGCAAAAAAGGCAAACCGGTTCGTTTTGTTTTTGATAAAGCCATTGATCCATCACTACTCACCTACCTGGTACGCCGACTTGGTTTATTGCAAAAAGACAATCTGATACCCGGCGGCCGCATTCACAACTTTGTTGACTTTATGAATTTTCCTGAGTCGGTTTTCGATAAAAAAAGTCAGCGTAAAAAACCTTTTATACATCCTGTTTTAAAAAATGTAACCAGCGTTACCAATATTGTTTTACAAAAAGATGTACTGCTTAATTTTCCTTACCATTCCTTCGACAGTATTATAGATTTATTGCGTGAAGCAGCCATTGACCCGGATGTGGTAAGCATTAAACTAACCTGCTACCGTTTGGCCGATCGTTCAAAAATCATCAACGCATTAACCAACGCTGTACGCAATGGCAAACAGGTAACTGTGGTGCTTGAGCTACGTGCCAGGTTTGATGAAGAAGCCAACCTGGAGTGGAAAACAGAACTGGAAGAAAATGGCGTAAAAGTATTGCTGGGCGTGCCCGATGTTAAAGTGCATGCCAAAATATGCCTCATAAAAAAACGGGTTAACAACCGTACCATTCATTATGGTTTTGTTAGCACCGGCAACCTGAACGAGAAGACAGCAAAAGTTTACAGCGATGCATGCCTCCTTACATCCGACAGAAATATTATGGCCGATGTAAACCGCATATTTAATTACCTGGAGCAGCCAAAAACACGGATAGCATTTTTAAAAAGCTGCAAAACTTTAATGGTGAGTCCGGTTAGTATGCGCAGGCAACTACTGCAACTCATAAATAAAGAAATAAGGATGGCCAGGCTAAAAAAGCCGGCATCAATCACGCTAAAATTAAATTCGCTGAGCGATGAGATGCTCATTGATAAATTATACGAAGCTGCAAAAGCCGGTGTAAAAGTAAAGATGGTTATCAGGGGCATTTTTTGTTTGCTTACAGAAAATAAAAAATTCAAACAACACATGCAGGCCATCAGCATTGTTGATGAATATCTTGAGCATTCCCGTATCATGATCTTTCACAACGGTGGAAAAGAAAAAACATTTATCTCCTCTGCCGATTGGATGGTTCGCAACATTGATCACCGGGTGGAGGTTGCCTGCCCCATTTTTGAAAAAAATATTCAGCAGGAAATTAAAGACATTATTGAGATACAACTTAAAGACAATATTAAAGCAAGGATATTAGACAACGACCTCAGCAACCAATATGTAAACCCACGCAACACAAAAAAAATACGCAGCCAGGTAGAAACGTATAATTATCTGTATCGTAAATCTTCTTAACGGTTTATTAGTTTACCTGTTTATTTGTTTATCCGTAAATTCGTATGAGTTGCTTTACTATTTAACCATTAAACAAATAAACCAATAAACAATTTGAAACTTGCAGCCATAGATATAGGAAGTAACGCAGCCCGGTTGTTAATTACCGAAGTAACCACCAACGAAAAAAATATTGCTGTTTTTAATAAGCTTAATCTATTTAGAGTGCCGCTGAGACTGGGTTTCGAGGTATTCGAAACCGGCCTTATCTCCAAACAAAAAACCAGCATGCTCATTCAAACTATGAAGGCGTTTAAGCATTTAACTAATGCCTATGAAGTTAAGCATATAAAAGCCTGCGCCACCAGCGCCATGCGTGATGCAAAAAACAGCGAAGACATTATTCGCAAAGTAAAATTAGAAACTGATATTGCCATTGAAGTTATCAGCGGCGATATGGAAGCCGGCCTTGTTTTTGAAAACCATATTGCCGAAACCCTCGACAAAGACCACAGCTACATGTACATTGATGTGGGCGGCGGCAGTACCGAGCTTTCTTTCTTCAGCAATGGCGTACTTACTTTCAAAGAATCTTTCAACATCGGCACCATCCGTTTATTGCAAAATCAGGTAAATGATAAAACCTGGGAAGTGATGAAAGAGATTATTAAAACGGTAACCAAAGGACAAAAAGAAGTGGTGGCAATCGGGAGTGGTGGCAACATCAATAAAGTTTTCAGCATGAGCAAACGCAAGGAAGGTAAACCCCTCACGCTTGACCTGCTGAGAGATTACCACCGTGAATTAAGCAGCGTAAATTTAGAAGACAGGATGCGGCTGTACAGCCTGCGCCCCGATCGTGCCGATGTAATTGTGCCCGCCCTGCAAATTTATACCAACGCCATGCGCTGGGCCAACGCCACCGAAATGTATGTACCCAAAATTGGTTTGGTTGATGGACTGATACAGCATATGTGGGAGGAACTTAAAAAGTCCTGAGTGGGGTCGAGTCCTGATCGAAGTCGAAGGATGATGCTGTAAGTTTCGGGCGAAGTCGAGAAACGATAAACCTAAAACCGTTATATTTTTTTTTGAGCCCGGCTTTATTAATGCTATTTAGCTTCATTGGCAGTTTATCCTGAGCGAAGCCGAAGGACACTCTTTTACAGTAAAGCTTTATTCAACTATTTCCTATTTTCAATCAATGAATTCTAAACCAGCAGTCCACTTTAATGCACTCACCGGCTTTCGTTGTTTGGCAGCGTGTTTGGTATTCCTGTATCACAACCGCAAGTACTGGCGTGATGCTGTGCATCCCGAACTGATGCGGTTGCTCAATGAATTTCACGTCGGCGTATCACTGTTTTTTGTTTTAAGCGGCTTTTTAATTGCTTACACTTATGCAGAGGAACCTTTACAATCTGCAAAAAAATATGCAAAATATTTTTCCATTCGTTTTGTACGCATCATGCCATTGTACTGGCTCATACTAACTGCATATTATCTTGATCCAGCATTTGGCAAAATGCAATTCTCCTGGCTTACGTATTCACTCTTTCATGGCTTTTCCGATCTGCATAACCTGGATGCCATCAGCCAGGCATGGTCGCTTAACATTGAAATGACATTTTATGCACTAGCTCCACTGCTTTGCCTTTTGCAAAAAAAACACTTGATTTATTTATTTGGCTTTTTAGCATTGTTGTTTTTAGGCACCTGGGGCGTTGGGGCGTACTGGCTGTACGTAAACGGCAATGCCGGCCGATGGCTATCGCCACTGCATTTTGTGTTAACCGGCACTTTTGCAGGCAGGTGTATGGAGTTTGCCGCAGGGATGTTGCTGGCGTTTTACATGCGCAATAACAAAACAAAATTTATCGAAAATTTTCGTTTTAAAACAGTCATTGGCTTTGCAGGTATTTTTATTACAACATATTGCATCGGGCTTTTTCAACCCAATACATATACACAGGGTTCAGATGAAGTTGGCGGAATGATACTGCAGCTTTTGGTACTCCCTTTTTTTGTAGCCATTGCCTTGGCCGGCCTCATTTACGAACAAACCTGGCTTCAAAAATTCTTTGGTACCAGAGTATTGGTTTTGTTGGGCAATGCCTCTTTTGCTTTTTATCTCATCCACATCAGCTATGTAAATATTAAACTAAGGCAGGTGTTTTTATTGCCTGATAGAAATTTTATTGTGTTGTGGCTTATTGCCATTACTTTATACCTGCTTTTTGAAAAGCCGGTTTATAATGGATATAGAAAATGGTTGAAAGGAACAAAAACTTAAAAATCTGTTTTCAATTCATTTTCTTTTTACATTTACACCCACATTGCTTCCCGGATTTGTTTTATTCTAACGCAGAGCCAACTCCACCAGCATCTTAGTTAATAATAAAACAACACACCATGTCTATCCATAAAGAAATTAAAAAAGTTACAACCGATACTTTACAAAAAATGAAAGCCGCCGGAGAAAAAATCTCTATGATAACGGCGTACGATTTTTCTTTTGCAAAAATTTTTGATACTGCCGGTATTGATATCATTCTGGTAGGCGACAGTGCCAGCAACGTTATGGCCGGGCATGAAACTACCTTGCCTATTACTTTAGACCAGATGATATACCATGCCCAAAGCGTGGTACGTGGCATTAATCGCTGCCTGGTTGTGGTAGATATGCCCTTTGGTTCTTATCAATCCAATTCAGAAATTGCGCTGGCATCTGCCATTAAAATAATGAAGGAAACCGGTGGCCACTCTATAAAGTTAGAAGGAGGCGAAGAAGCCGTTGACTCTGTAAAAAAAATTGTAAGTGCCGGTATTCCGGTAATGGGGCATTTGGGTTTAACGCCACAAAGCATTTATAAATTTGGCACTTACACCGTACGGGCCAAAGAAACCGATGAAGCAACCAAACTTAAAAAAGATGCGCTGCTATTGCAGGAAGCCGGTGCGTTTGCCATTGTGTTAGAAAAAATTCCGGCAGCACTTGCAAAAGAAGTAAGCGAAAGTTTACACATTCCCACCATCGGCATTGGAGCCGGTGGCGATTGTGATGGACAGGTTTTGGTAATGCATGATATGCTGGGCATTAATGTAGAATTTAAACCACGTTTTTTAAGAAAGTATCTTAATTTATACGAGCAGATAGATGGTGCGGTAAAGCAATACATAAGCGATGTAAAAAGCAAAGATTTCCCCAACGAAAATGAACAATATTGATATTGTTCCTACAAAGACACAAAGTACACAAAAAAAAGTTTTAGAATAACACCTTGGTGGCCTTTGCGCCATTGTGGGATTTACTTTCAAATCCCTGATAAAAATCCTTCTTCGTAACTTGCATCTTCAATTACAAATCAAAGTCAAATTCAGCTACATGAAATTTTTAAAAATATTAAAAATACAAGCCAGCAACAATGGCGTTTCTACCGGCATAAACTGGTTAAAAAGCAATGGCGAAAAATTAAGTTCTTACTCGCCGGTTGATGGTAAATTAATTGGCACCGTAACCGGTGCCGATACAAAAACTTACGAAGCAGTTATACAAAAAGCACAAACAGCATTTGCCGAATGGCGCAACTGGCCAGCACCCAAGCGTGGTGAAATTGTAAGGCAGGTTGGCGAAGAATTAAGAAAAGCAAAAAATGATTTAGGGCAATTGGTTAGTTATGAAATGGGAAAGAGTTTACAGGAAGGCCTGGGCGAAGTGCAGGAAATGATCGACATCTGCGATTTTGCAGTTGGCCTCAGCCGCCAGTTGCACGGCCTTACCATGCACAGCGAAAGGCCCGGCCACCGAATGTATGAGCAATACCATCCGCTGGGTATTGTAGGCATCATATCTGCCTTTAATTTCCCTGTTGCTGTGTGGAGCTGGAACGCTGCTTTGGCCTGGGTTTGCGGTGATGTGTGTATTTGGAAACCGAGCGAAAAAACACCGCTTTGCGCCATTGCCTGTCAAAATATTATTCAATCGGTCTTCAAAAAAAATAATGTGCCCGAAGGTGTTTCCTGCATTATTGCCGGTGGCAGAAATATTGGTGAATCAATGGCAAACGACACCAGAATTCCATTAATATCTGCAACAGGCAGTACACGGATGGGCAAAGCGGTTGGCGCATCTGTTGGTCAACGTTTGGGTAGAAGTTTATTAGAACTTGGTGGTAACAATGCCATCATCATTACCGAAAATGCTGATCTGGATATGGCACTCATCGGTGCCGCTTTTGGCGCCATCGGCACAGCCGGACAGCGTTGCACCTCTACCCGCCGTTTAATCATCCACGAAAAAATTTACAATAAGTTTAAAGATAAACTGGTGCATGCTTATGGCCAGGTAAAAATTGGCAACCCGCTAAACGAAAAAAATCATGTAGGGCCGGTTATTGATAAAGATGCAGTAAAAATGTATGTAGATGCCATTGAAAAATGCAAAGCCGAAGGAGGTAAATTTATTGTAGAAGGCGGTGTTGTTAATGGCAAAGGTTTTGAAAGCGGCTGCTACGTTAAACCCTGCATTGCCGAAGCAAAAAATAGTTTTGAAATTGTACAGCACGAAACCTTTGCTCCTATTTTATACATTATGAAATACAAAACCATGGATGAAGCCATTGCCCTTCAAAACGGCGTACCACAGGGTTTATCTTCTGCCATCATGACTAATAACATGCGTCAGGCAGAGCAGTTTTTATCACAATCCGGCAGCGATTGCGGCATTGCGAACGTTAACATTGGTACATCCGGCGCAGAGATTGGCGGTGCTTTTGGCGGCGAAAAAGAAACCGGTGGCGGCCGTGAAAGCGGCAGCGATGCCTGGAAAGTGTACATGCGCAGGCAAACCAATACAATTAATTACACTGATAAGTTGCCGCTGGCACAGGGCATTAAGTTTGATTTATAAAGTTTTGCAAATTAATACAAGTGGTATGGCTGTTATAGCTATACCATTTACTTTTACCAAAATAAATATCTCTCTATGATCAGATCTCTCAAAATGCTTACTGGTATAACCATTCTAAGCATCTCAGCTTTTGCACAAAACAGCGCAGTGCCAAACGGCTGGCACATGATGGATAAAGCAACAGACGGTTACAGCGGTGTAAGCGCCAACAAAGCCTACGAATTTTTAAAAAGTAAAAACCTGAAAAGTAAAACGGTAGTAGTTGCCGTGATAGATTCCGGCATTGATACAGCCCAGGAAGATTTAAAACCTATACTTTGGAAAAATCCGAAAGAAATTCCCGGCAACGGCAAAGATGATGATGGCAACGGCTATGTTGATGATATACATGGCTGGAATTTTTTAGGTGGCAAAGATGGCCGCAATGTAAAGGTTGACAGTGATGAACGTGGCCGTGTTTATTATGGTTTAAAAGATAAATGGGATAATAAACAGGTTGATAAATCAAAACTTTCAAAAGCTGATTTGTTTGAGTATGAAATGTTTGTAAGAGCTAAGGCCGAATTGAAAGGTGGCATTACACCCGAAGATAATTTTAAAGATATTGATGTGCCTGCATTAAAAACACTTTACACTTCTTTAATGGAAAGTGATAGCATTTTAAAAAAAGCAATGGGCCGTGATACCTTTACCGGTAAAGAGCTTGACGCATACGTAACAAAATCTTTTACAGAGCGCCGTGCAAAAAGTGAATTTTTAGGCATGATGAAAAGCAACAACATGCTCGACCAATCAAATAAAGAATTTGTTGGCGGCCTGAATGAGTATATCGAATATATAGAAGGCGAACAAAGAAAAGCAGATGCAAAAGTAAAAGCACCAAAAAATTACCGCAAGGATATTGTGGGCGATGATGAAACAAATTTAAACGACCGTAATTACGGCAACAACGATCTGATGGCCGAAACATCTATGCATGGCACACACTGTGCAGGCATTATAGGCGCAGTGCGTGGTAATGGCAAGGGCATGGATGGCATTGCCGATAATGTACGCATTATGGTGCTGCGTGCCGTACCCGATGGTGATGAGCATGACAAGGATATTGCATTGGCAATAAGATATGCAGTTGATAATGGTGCAAAAATCATCAGCATGAGTTTTGGTAAAAGTTACTCACCACAAAAGCATTGGGTGGATGATGCTTTTGCCTACGCCGAAAGCAAAAATGTTTTATTGGTACATGCAGCAGGTAACGATTCAAAAAATGTTGACACTACCTATAATTTTCCAAACCCGGCTTTTGTAAATGGCAGCAGATCAAACACCACTATTACGGTTGGTGCCAGTGCCGAGCCAAAATCGGGCAGCTACACTGCATCGTTCAGCAATTTTGGTAAAAAAGAAGTAGATGTTTTTTCGCCCGGTGCAAAAATTTACTCAACATTACCCGGCGGTAATAATTATGGTAACCTGAGCGGCACCAGCATGGCATGTCCGCTGGTAGCGGGTATTGCGGCTTTAACGTTGGAGTATTTTCCTACCCTTACGGCAAAGCAATTAAAGTATGTAATTGAAAAATCGGCGGTACAAATAAAAGAAAAAGTAACCAAGCCCGGCACCGATGAAAAAGTACCCATGAGCGATCTTTCTAAAACCGGCGGTATTGTAAATGCTTTTGAAGCCGTTAAACTGGCCGCTACTTTAACCGGCGAAAATAAAAAAGTGGATTTGCCAAAGCCAAAAATGAAGAAGAACAGAAAGGGATAAACTTAAAAATATTATTTGTTAATCCGAAGCATAAATGCTTCGGATTTTTTTTGGGCCCAGCTTTGGTACTGGGCGAAGCCGAAGTATTTATGGCATCAGCGTGGAGCTTGTGCTGAGCGAAGTTGAAGCATCGCACACTTGTACGGCATACCATTGGGAGCTTTAATTGTGTTTTGTACGATTTTATTTGAATAAAATTCTCTTGAAACAAATAATTAGTGAACAAATCATTGCGTATATTTAAGAGTAAGCTGCCAGTCAAGACACAAACTTTATGACAAAGAAACTTTTAGACGAAATTTTTTCCAATTCAAAAAAGACAAAGTCGCTAATTGGACTATACGACAGAGACATAACAATAGATGACTTCTGTGTTGGCTATGTAATAGACTTTGATGACACATTTGTTGTTATACAACACGTAACAAAATATGGAGTAAAAGACGGAATTCATGTTAAACAATTTGCAACGCTTAACAAGATTGAAACACAAAGCGATTATTTAAAAACTTGTCAAATACTTTTTGAAGACAACGAATTATTACCAAAGCAAACTACTGAAAAGGTTAAATTTTCTTTTTCCGATAATTGGCAATACCATTTTTTAAATGACAATTCTTGTATTGGTGAACTGATTGCCTTTAATTTATCTGGGGAATACTTATTCAACTTTGGTTTTCTGGTTGATTTTGACGAAGACAATTTTATTATTCATTTGGTCGGACAATCGGGAGAAAGTCAAGGGACAAATATTTATCACTTAATGGACATTGCTTCTTTTGGACTGGACACTTTACAATGTAGAAAACGAAAATATTTATACAGCTTTAGGACAAAGACCGGCAGCTAACATTGGGTTTTGTGCAAGTTTTGTCTCTGCAGGGTTTCGCAAGCAGATTCCAATTATTCAAATACACTTTCTGCAAAACCCGATGCCTAAAAACTCATACACTTTCATAATGTCGGTCTTTGCTTTTTTAGTCAGCTATCCTCGCAACCACAGCCTAATCATTATATTTCCAATCCCATTTTCCCGTAATTTATTGTTTCAGCGGGGTTTTCGCAAGCAGATTACAATTACATAAATACACTTTCTGCGAAACCCCGATGCTTAAGAACTCCTACACTTTTATAATCTCAGCCCTTACTTTTTTAAACTATTATTAAAATTGCCACAGCCTCTGCATTATATTTCCAATCCCATTTTCCCGTAATTTTATCTCTCAAAAAATTATTAATCATGCCAAAACCATCACCAGAAACCTACTTCGCTTATTTTAAAAGATATGTTGATCTGGTACCTGATGAAGATCTTGCAACAGCATTCAGTAATCAGTTAACAGTTATAAAAGATTTTTTAGCAACTATTAGCGAAGAAAAATCAATGTATGCCTACGCACCCGGTAAATGGACTTTAAAAGAAGTATTGCTGCATATTACAGATACCGAAAGGATTTTTAATTACCGTGCGCTGGCCATTGCACGTAAAGAAACCGCCCCGCTGCCCGGCTTTGATGAAAACCTTTATGCAGATAATTCAAACGCCAATAACAGAAGCTGGCAAAACCTCATTGATGAATTTTTAGCTGTACGCCAATCAACCCAATTTTTATACGATAGTTTTACTGATGAAATGTTTGCATCGGCAGGCATTGCCAGTAATAACCCGCTAACCGTTAACAGCCTTGGATTTACAACGCTGGGGCATTTTTATCATCATAAAAAAGTAATGGAAGAAAGGTATCTTTCTTAAATTTCACTTAGAGGCTTAGAGAATTAGAGATTTTATATTAACCACGTTTCTCTACTTCTTTAAACGGCTAAGTTTTCAACTCCGCATAAATAAAATGCCGTCACGTAAATTGTAACGGCATTTTAATTATTTGTTTTTTTACTTCTTAGTTTTCTTTGGTTGGTTGCGTTTGGTTAACTTTTGCAGTTGCACTTTGCGTTATCATACTGTTCATCACTTTTACGGTTTCATCAATATAAATATCGCCACTAATTCTTTTTAACCAGGCTGTATTTTTATCAATTTTTTCTTTGGCTGCATTAATTACAGTCATATCAACCTGTATGTTTTTTACGCTCAGGTCTTTATTCAGTTTATACAACTCATCCAGTTCCTTAACCTTTGCTTTAAACTGCTTTTGCTCTTCTTTATACTTATTCAGGTTTAAAGAATAAGGCTTGTCACCATACTTTTCAAGCCAATCGGCACTTGCTTTAATTTTATTAAAAGTAGTACTGTTTGCAATCTGTGCATCGCTGTATTTAATAACCACATCATTGCTGATGGTGCTTGTCCATGGCCTGTAATCAGACTTTGCAATTTCATCCCATGGTAATGCAGCAGTATTATCTTTTTCTCTAAATTTTAAATTCTCAAACCTGTCGGGTATAATAACATCTGGCACTACACCTTTTAATTGAGTGGCACCACCATTAACACGATAAAATTTTTGCAGGGTTAATTTTACTGAACCCAGATCTTCTACATTTTTATTTGTAAAAATCGGATTCTCACTATCGGGATTTAAAGCAATATTACGCTGCACTGTTCCTTTACCATACGTTGATGAACTGCCAATAACAATACCACGTTTATAATCCTGTATGGCTGCTGCAAATATTTCAGATGCACTGGCACTAAACTCATCAACCATTACTGTTAAAGGGCCGCTGTATAAAACAGATTTGTCTTTATCCTTCCATTGATAAGGCTTGTCTTCGCCACGGCCTTTTACCACACACACCGGGCCATCTTCAATAAACAAACCAACCATTTTAACCACTTCCGGTAAAGAGCCACCACCATTACCACGCAGATCCATAATAATACCTTCTACATTTTCCGCTTTTAATTTCTCAATTTCCTTAGCTACATCTTCGGAGCATTTTGCTCCGTTGGGATCTGCAAAATCAATATAAAATTCAGGCAAATAAATGTATCCGATTTTTTTATCGCCATTGATGATGGCACTTTTTGCAAACGTATCATCCAATTTTACTTCGTCTCTAGCAATAGATAAAACTTTTACGGTACCATCCATTCTTCTGATGGTTAATTTTACGATGGAACCCTTTGCAGCACCACGTATCAGTTTAACAGCATCAGTAACAGAGTAACCGGTAACATCAATCGGTTCATCATTGCCCTGCCCTACTTTAATAATTTCATCTTCGGGTTTAAGCTCTCCGCCTTTCCAGGCTGGCCCGCCCGAAATTAAACTGGCAATTTTTATTTTACCATCATCTTCCTTTAACTGGGCACCAATACCATAAAAACTTCCTTTCATTCCTTCATCAAAAGATCGTTTATCAACCGGTGCAAAATAATCTGTATGCGGATCCATGGTGCCGGTAATGGCATTTACAAACGTGCTGAAATTTTCATCGTTGTTTTCACGGGTTATCTTGGTTGCAAAAAAACGATCAATCTGTTTTTTTACTGCTTCTCTTGCTTCCCTTTCCAGGGTAGAATCTGCCTTTACTTTAAAATTGGCCGAGTCTTTATTTTTCTCCCTGGTTTCAAGCGATGCACTGTAACGATCCAGCGCCAGGTATTTCAAACGTTTTCTCCATATCTCTTTTCTTTCAGCTTCGGTTTTAGGGTTGTTTAATTTCTCCCTGTCAAGCATCACTTCTTCATCTTTACTAAAATCAAATGGCTTTGCAAGTATATCGCTGTATAAAGCAGCAGTTTCTTTTAACCGGGTTATATATACTTCGCTTATGTTGAAAAAAGATACAAACTCTGCACCATGAATTTCATCATCAATTTTGCTTTCATACTTTTTAAACCCATCGATATCGCTTTGTAAAAAAATGTTTTTATCCGCATCCATATCTGCAATAAATTTTTTCAAAACCAGTTTCGAAAAATTATCATCAATTTGTTTAGGGCTGTAATGCCCCTGCTCCAGCAATGATCCTACAAGGCGTATAACTTTGGTGTATTTCGATTTTGGATTATCATAATCGGAGCTTCCACGGGTTTGAAAAGCTAAAAAAACACTGGCAGCGGTAAGCACCAGTATTACCGGTATAAATTTTTTACTCATCATAAATTGTGCAATTTTTTGCATACTGTAAAAATAAAGGAAAAACCATTGTTTACTGTGATACTAAACGTAACTATGGGAATAATGTTTTGTTAAACAAGATTTTACGGATACACTTAGTGATAAGCGGCAAACTATTATGATTCACCTGATTAATTATATCAGATTCAAATACTGTTCCAAAAAAAAAGATCCTCTTTACAGAGAATCTTTTGGTGGGTAATCGAGGGGGCTCGAACCCCCGACCCTCAGAATCACAATCTGATGCTCTAACCAACTGAGCTACGACTACCGTTTTTTAACGAATCGCAAAAATAAACAAAAACCCGGCTCCTTCAAAATACATTTTGAGCAGCCTTGTATAATAACTTATTTTTGCAGGCTTAATTAAATTTACATGTATTTGCTCAAATATATTTTACCCCTGTTGTTATCTTGTTTTACCGGCTGGTTTGTTATCTGGCTGGTTTTAAGACTAATTTTCAGGCCATTGAAACCTTTTACCCTTGCAGGTTTTAAAATACAGGGCATACTGCCTGCCAACCAGCAATTGATTGCAGCAAGTATTGGCAAACTGGTAAGTACCCAATTATTTTCGTTTGATGCGCTGCAGCAAAAAGTTACCGACCCCGAAAGTTTTAATAAACTTAAACCCGAAATTGAAAAGCATATTGATGTTTTTTTAAGAGAGAAATTAAAAGAAACTTTCCCCATGCTTTCTATGCTTATTGGCGATAAAACAATCAGCCAGCTTAAAACTGCTTTTTTAACCGAACTGGAAACCTTGTTTCCTGCCCTTATGAAAAGTTATGTAGCAAACCTGGAAAAAGAACTGAACATTGAAAAAGAAGTTTCTGAAAAAATTGCGGGTTTCTCCATAATTAAAATTGAAGAAATGGTTTACACATCAGCAAAAAAGCAATTAACTAAAATACAGTTACTGGGTGCAGCCGTTGGATTTTTAACCGGTTTGTTTCATATTTTAATTAACATCCAGCTTTTAAATTAACAAACTGTTAATTAGCCCGTCTTTCCCACTTTAATAATACCACTCATCATCTTATTTGTCATAGGTGTGACATTTTTAAGGGTTCTTTGCAAAAATTATTTTAATACCAACATTGAAAACATTACCGATGACAAATTCGATCAAATTTTTACTGACCTGTCTGCTTACAATTTCCATTACAACAACCTATGCACAAATGCCTGGCGGTGGTGGTAACCGCCCCCAAATGGGCGGACAAAATATGAATCTTGGCCATTTTTATGGTAAGATATTAGACTCAACAAGTAACAAGCCGCTTGAAGCTGTATCAGTACAATTGATACAGAACAAATTTGACTCAGTAACAAAAAAGCGAAAAGATGTGATTGTGGGTGGTATGCTAACCGATAAAAAGGGAGAGTTTAGCTTAGAAAACGTAAACATTATGGCGCAGTACAAACTTAAAATTACGGCCATAGGTTTTAAAGCATACGAAACCAAAGTTGGTTTTCAGTTAAATATGAACGGTGCCAGAAACGGAGATATGAGCAGCATGCTAAGTGCTGTAGATAAAGACCTGGGCAATATTAAGCTGGAAACTGATAGCAAACAATTACAGGATGTAACGGTGAGCGCCAGCCGTGCATTGCTTGAAATGAAAATTGACCGCAAGGTATTTAACGTAGAAAAAAACCTGACCAGTGTAGGTGGAACGGCGGTTGATGTAATGAAAAATGTTCCCTCTTTAAATGTAGATATTGATGGCAATGTTTCGTTACGCAATGCAACGCCACAAATATTTGTTGATGGCAGGCCCACTACCCTTACTTTAGATCAGATACCGGCAGATGAAATAGCCAGTGTTGAAATAATAACCAACCCCTCTGCAAAATTTGATGCCAGCGGCGGTGGTGCAGGCATATTAAATATTGTGATGAAGAAAAATAAAAGAGCGGGTTACAATGGTAACATTAATGCCAGTATAGACTCCAGGCTGCGTCCTGCTTTTGGTGGCGATATCAATGTAAAACAAAATAAGATTAACTTTTTTGCAAGAGGCCGGTTAAACTACCGTAAATCCATCAGCACCAACGTAAGCGATAGAACCAACTTTTTAAATAACGATACCACTTCGCTTTTTTTACAAAACAACAACCCCATCAGTAAAGGATATTTTGCTTTTTTAAGAGGCGGTTTTGATTATTTTATTGATAACAGAAATACCATTACTGTTGGCGGCACCTATGTTACAGGCCAGTTTAAAAATACTGATGTTATAAATATTGAACGGGATACATTTTATAAAAATAACCTGCTGCTGACGGATATGGGAGTTAGAGATACCAAAACAGCATTCCACTTTCGAAATGTGGGTGCCAGCATTAGTTTTAAACACAATTTTGCCAAAGCCAATAAAGAGTGGACCGTAGATGCAAACTACAACAACAGTAAAAATGATAATTCCGGCGATTACAGAACTCAATATTTTTATACCAACAGTAACCCTAAAACCACAGCCCTGGTTGAACGTACCGGTGGAGGCGGAACAACCAAATTTTTTACGGCACAAACAGATTTTGCAAATCCGATAACAGAAAATATTAAGATTGAAATGGGTGCCCGGGCCGCAGTAAGAAATTATGAAAGCACTTTATCAAACTACATACAGGATGGCACCGGAAAGTATGTTTTAATTCCCGGCTTTAGTAATGATTATAAATTTAACGATCAGGTGTATGCAGCCTATGCAACTTTCAGTCAAAAAATTAAAAGCTTTACCTACCAGCTTGGTTTAAGGGCCGAAAGCTCCAGCTACACCGGAACGCTTATCAGTACTAATAAAAAGTTTAAAAATGAATATCCACTCAGTCTTTTTCCCAGTGTGTTTCTTACTTACAAGTTGAATGATAAATCGGATATGCAGTTAAATTATTCACGCAAGGTAAACAGGCCTAACTTTTTTCAGTTGATACCCAATTTCGATATTACTGATCCTCAGAATTTATCAGTTGGTAATCCAAATCTGATACCAGAGTTTACCAACCTGGCAGAAGTTTCTTATCAGAATCAGTTAACTAAAAAAACAAGTTTTCTGGCAACAGCCTATTTTAAAAACACCAATAATTTAATTACCAATTATCAATATCGCGATAAAAACCCCGACCCGAATGCCAAACCAGATACCGTATTGATAACTTCTTATGCCAATGCAAATACCAGTTATAATGCAGGTGTAGAGTTAACTACAAAAACCAAATTAACCAAGTGGTGGGATTTTAGCGTAAATATAAATGTATATAACTCAACCTTAAAGGCTGGTGCATTGGCTGGCGGTGCCAATAATTCTCAATTCAGTATGTTCGGGAAAATAAACAACTCTTTTACATTGCCTAAAAATTTCTCTATACAATTATCCGGCGATTATCAGGCTAAAACCATTTTACCACCCAGCAGCCGTGGCAGTGGTGGTGGTGGTATGATGATGATGTTTGGTGGCAGCCAGATTGGTGCACAGGGCTACATTAAACCAAATTACGGTATTGATGTTGCCATAAAAAAAGAATTTATGAAAAATAAAGCTGCCTCTTTAACGCTGCAGATGAGTGATGTTTTCAGAACCAAGCTGTATGCAACTCATTCCGAATCGCAGTTTTTTGTGCAGGATAACAGCCGCCGCAGAGACCCCCAGGTTTTACGCCTCAATTTTAATTATCGTTTTGGTAAAATGGATGTATCGTTGTTTAAAAAGAAAAGTATGAAAGGCGAAATGGACAGCATGCAAAATGCATCGCAGGGAATGGGCAATTAATAAATACATTTAAATACTTTAAAAAAAGCTACTGTAACTGGTAGCTTTTTTAATTGGTAAGCTTTTCAAGCTTTAATACTTTTACAGCCTTATTTTAATTTTTTAGCATTATTTTGCCGAAGCAAAAATCTATTATGAAGCAAATCAATTTTAAGCAGGTAATACCACATTTGGTAGCAGTTGTTATTTTTCTTTTATTGTCGGTGTTTTTAAATAAGCCGGCATTGCAGGGCAAAGTTGTACAACAAAGCGATGTAATACAATGGAGAGCAATGGCCCAGCAATCGTTTGAGTTTAAAGAAAAGTACGGCCATTTTCCAAAATGGACAAATAGCATGATGAGTGGAATGCCCACGTTTCAAATTGCGCTGGGGCCCGAAAAACCAATGAACATTCATCTGCAATACGTACAGGATATTTTAACCCTCGGTTTTCCTAAACCGGTATTTTACTTATTTATCGCAGCCCTGTGTTTTTATTTACTTTGTATAGTGATAGGAGTAAATCCCTGGATAAGTATAATTGGTGGTGTAGCTTATGCTTATTGCAGTTACAATCCGGTATTAATTGCCGGAGGGCACGACACCAAACTTTTATCTATGGCCTACGCCCCTGCAGTTCTGGCTGGCATACAATTAATTTTTAAACAAAAATACTGGATAGGTAGCGCTGTTTTACTTACCTCAGGCATTCTTTTATTGGGCCAGCTACATCAGCAGATTGTTTATTATACCCTGCTTATTATTGTTTTTATGACAGTCCCTTTTATCATAAAATGCATTAGAAAAAAACAAGTAACACATTTATTGGTATCAGGCTTTTTAAGTATTGGCCTTGCTGCTGTAATGTTAGGCAGCATGGCACTAATTTACTGGCCAACATACGAATTCAGTAAAGAAACAATGCGTGGTGGCCGAAGTGAATTAACTCAAAAAGATACTAAAAACGCAACCAAAGGCGGACTGGATAAAGACTATGCCTTTCAATGGAGTTATGGCAAAGCAGAAACCATGACTTTATTAGTACCCAATGCCTTTGGCGGAAGCTCTGCTGAAGGTTTAAGTGATGAATCAAAAGCTATAGGAGTTTTGCAGGAAAATGCACAAACACTACCACAGGGTTTTGCCCAGCAGATAGCGCAATCATCCCCCATGTATTGGGGCGAATTGGCAAGTACACAAGGAACTGTTTACCTGGGTGCTATTGTGTGTTTGTTATTTTTATTTGGCGCATTCTTTTCTAAAAGCGAACACAGGTGGTGGCTGGTTGCCATAACCATTTTTGGTATTGTATTATCCTGGGGCAAAAACTTTGAAGCCGTAAACTATTTTCTTTTTGATCATCTTCCTTTTTATAAAAAATTCAGAGCACCTTCTATGTCGCTAGTTATACCGCAGCTTTCTGCAGCATTATTGGCGGTAATATTTTTAAACGAATTTGTAAATACAGAAAAAGAAAAATTGTGGCAACTTTTTAAAAAATGTTTGTATGTTTCCGGAGGCACTGTTCTTGTACTCGGGTTATTTTATTTCTTTTCAGATTTCAGCAATACTTCTACCAGCGAACTGCGTAAAAGTGTAAATGAGGCCTTGCAAGGTAAGGGTACCGATTTTACAAGATCTTATTTTAGCGCATTAAAAGCTGACCGCCAGGCATTTTACTTAAGCGATATGTGGCGGAGTGTTGCCTTTATATTTATACTAACCGGCACTCTTTTTCTTTATGCAAAAAACTGGATTAAGCCTGCAGTTGTTTATGCAGTATTAATTCTTTTCTGTATTATAGATTTATTTGGCGTAAGCAAAAGATATTTGAAAGATGATAATTTTGTAGATGCCACAGAGCTGGAAAATAGTTATACTGATACCCAGGCCGATTTGCAACTTAAAACCGATACCGGCTATTACAGAATTTTTAATGGTGCTTTTCCGGGGGGTAATGGTTATGTGTTTGACATTGGTAATTCTTTTAATGATGCCATCGCATCATACAAACACAACACCATTAGCGGTTACAGTCCGGCTAAATTAGGTTTGTACCAGGATTTGATTGAAAGGCAAATCGGTAAAAATATTCAGGCTTGGGCTACCAATCAGTCTGCCAAAGACAGTTTTCCTGTTTTGAACATGCTGAATATGAAATATGTTATTGTACCCAACCAAAGCGATTTAAAACAAAACCAGGCCATACTAAACCCTTTTGCAATGGGCAACTGCTGGCTGGTTAAAGAAGTTAAGTTTGTAAAGAATGCCGATGAAGAAATGAATGCGCTGAATTCATTTGATCCGGCTGCTGTTGCTTTTGTTGACGAGCGTTTTAGATCTGCAGTCCCCTTCGCACCTGTTTATGATTCATCAGCCAGTATTAAATTGATAGAGAATAAAAATGATGAAATAAGTTACGAGTTTAATGCTGCAACGAATCAATTTGCAGTGTTCAGCGAAATATATTATCCAAAAGGTTGGGATGCTTATATAGATGGAAAGAAAACAGCCTATTGTAAAACAGATTATGTTTTAAGGGGCCTCTCCGTTCCTGCAGGCAAACACAACATTAAATTTGTTTTTGATCCTCCTTCTTTCAGAGTGGGTGAAACAATTGCCCGGTATGCAAATATATTATCAGTCTTATTTGTACTATTCTGCATTTTTATGGCCTGGAAAAACAGGAACAAAACAAACTTAAAAGCATAATAACCATTGGATATAAACAAGCAACACAAGTTTATAGAAATTAAAGATGATACAGCCCGGTTAATAAATGACCGGGCCAATCATTTATATTATAATCTGGCTGTGTTGGATATCAGTGATACAGAGATTGATGATTTTGGCAAATACTATTTTACCAACCACCATGGCGGCTGCCGTTTGTTTTTTTCTGTGCAAAGCAGTGCAGATATTATTTATCAATCAGTAAAAAAAACAAACAAATCAATACCCGAGCTTACTTTTATTGATTATGGTGCCGGATTAGGTACCCTTTTTTTACTGGCCGGAATGGTTGGTTTCGATAAAGTATATTTTAACGATTATTTTCCACAATGGGCAGGCTACGCTAAAACGATTTGTGAAAAACTGGAGATTACAATTGATGATTATATTTCGGGCGATATTGATGCAGTGATCGATTACGGCAAAGCAAACAATGTTCACTTTGATATTTTAGCATCCCGAAATGTTGCAGAGCATATTTACAAACTCAGGGATTTTTACACAAAGCTATACCATTCAGGCATTACAAGCCTGTGCTACGCTACTACCACGGCCAATTACCATAATTTGGCCATGCGGTTAAAACATTACTGGCATCATTACCAGGTTGAGAAAAAACAATATAAAAATCAACGTGCTGTTTATATAAAGGAACTTTTACCGGCAATTACAGATACTGATCTTAATGAATTGGTAAAGCTTTCCAGGGGAAAAGCATTTGCTGATTTTACAAATGCAGTAGAACTCTATTTCAAAAAACAGGCAATACCATCAGTTGAGTTTTTGTACAGCAATACCTGCGATTGTAAAACCGGTGTTTGGGCCGAAAACTTAATTACCCGCAGTAATTATGCTGATATTATTCAGACGGCAGGCTTTACATTTGAATACACAGCCGGCATTTGGGATACGCATTATAAATATGGATTTGTGAATTTTATTACTGGCTTATTGAACCGGCTGATAAAAATTATCGGCAAAAAAGGATATTGGTTTGCTCCCTTTGTAAATATAACGGCTATAAAAAATTATGGATAAAGCGGTTAACATACTAAGCCTGGTACCTTACAAATTTTTACCGCCAGATATGGGTGGACAAAAAGGCATTGCATTTTTTAACCGCTACTTAAACAGGCTTGTTAGTCTCACTTGTGTTACAGTAAAAGGCAATACAGAACAGGCTTCCGAAGCTTACCCTATCAAAAATATTTTAAGTAATGGTCCTTCTCATTATATTAACCCATTTTATTTTTTTACACTCCGCCATATTATACGTGAAGAAAAAATAACTCACCTCATCATTGAGCATCCCTATTATGGCTGGCTGGGTATTTTACTAAAATGGTTTTGCAATATTAAACTCGTTGTTCATTCTCATAACATAGAAGCCTTGCGTTTTAAAACCATGGGCAAATGGTGGTGGGGTATTTTATGGCATTATGAAAAACTAACGCATAGAAAAGCTCACCATAATTTCTTTATTCAGGATAATGACAGAAAATATGCAATTGAAAGTTTTAAACTAGATCCTGAAAAATGTACCACAATAACCTACGGATTTGAACTAAGCACCGCCCCCTCCCATGCAGATAAACAATCAGCAAGGGAACAAATTTGCAAATTACACAACATCTCAGCATCAGATAAGATATTGCTTTTTAATGGCACACTTGGTTACAAACCCAATCTGGATGCATTGAATGTTATTCTCGAAAAAATAAACCCGATATTGCTTGCTGATAATAATTTTAATTATAAGATTATTGTTTGTGGCAACAAACTTCCGGCGGTTTATAAGGGCTTAATTGATTACAAAGAAAAGAATATAATTTATGCAGGTTTTGTGAAAGACATTAACCTTTATTTTAAAGGAGCCGATATCTTTATCAACCCGGTAATAGATGGCGGCGGTATTAAAACCAAAGTTGTAGAAGCACTGGGTTATAATCTTTCGGTAATTAGTACCAAAAGTGGCGCCATTGGCATTCCTGATACCATAACTGGCAATAAAATGAAGATTGTGACTGATAATGATTGGGGAACTTTTACCAATCATATTAAAATAATAAACCCGGCTGAAATCATTCCTCCCTCCTATTTTTCACACTTTTACTGGGGCAATATTGCCGAAAAAGCAAAAAATGTAATCGCCTGAAATAATTGTCCACAAACAGACCGGCCAGATCTGCTATTGTTTTAACCAATAAAAGACCTAAATCATTTATTTTTGCACTTCGTAAAAACAAGGTACATGAAAGTAGTAATTTTTGCAGGCGGATTGGGCACACGTATATCTGAAGAAACGGATACCCGGCCCAAGCCGATGGTGGAAATTGGTGGCAAACCAATCCTTTGGCATATTATGAAAATGTATAGCCAGCATGGATTTAACGACTTTATCATTTGCCTGGGCTACAAAGGTTATGTGATCAAGGAATATTTCATGAATTTCTTTCTGCATAATTCGGATATAACCATTGACCTGGCTGATAATAAAATGGAAATACACGGTACCAGGTCCGAGTCTTTTAAAGTTACCCTGGTAGAAACAGGCACAAATACTAAAACTGCCGGTAGATTAAAGCAGGTTCAAAAATACATTGGTAACGAAGATTTTTTATTAACTTATGGTGATGGTGTAAGTGATGTAAACATTACTGCACTCGTTTCCTTCCACAAAAAAAATAATAAAATTGCTACGGTAACTGCAGTGCAGCCCGATGCCCGTTTTGGCGGGATGGACCTTGCAGCAGACGGAAGTGTGAATGCTTTCAGGGAAAAATCAAAAGCAGATGCACAATGGATAAATGGAGGTTTTTTTGTTTTGAAAGCTGATGTATTTGATTACCTACAAAATGACATGAGTAACATGATGTGGGAAGAAGAACCGCTCGAAAAATTAACTGCCGGTAAACAACTGGTTGCTTTTAAACACAAAGGCTTTTGGAAATGCATGGATGCATTGAGAGATAAAATTGAATTAAACGAATTATGGGAAAGCGGTAATGCTCCCTGGAAAATTTGGAAATAAACAAATATGAAGGTATTAATAATAGGAAACCTCGGATACATTGGCCCCATGGTTGCCAAACATTTCAGGGCAACACACCCCGATGCATTTTTAGCCGGATACGATATTGGATATTTTGTGCAGAACAATACCTTCAATGGTATTGCTGGCGATACCTTGCTTGATGTGCAGCATTATGGGGATGTGCGGAATTTTGATGAGAATTTACTCACTGGTTTTGATTCGGTAATTTATTTAGCAGCTATCTCTAACGATCCGATGGGCAATGCTTTTGAGACACCTACACTCGATATCAATTATAAATCGGCTGTTAACATTGCACAAAAGGCAAAAGACAAGGGTGTAAAACATTTTGTATTTGCCAGCAGCTGTAGTGTATATGGTTTTGCTGATAGTGCTCCTCGTACCGAAATCTCTGAGGTTAATCCATTAACTGCTTATGCAAAATCAAAAGTGTTTGCAGAAGAAGGTTTGAAGTCATTGGCAGAGGATAACTTTCACATTACCTGTTTGCGTTTTGCAACTGCCTGTGGCTACAGCGACAGGCTCAGGCTAGATCTGGTGCTGAACGATTTTGTTGCCAGCGCCATTGCCGATAAAAAAATAACCATCCTGAGTGATGGAACACCGTGGCGGCCTTTGATCCACGTAAAAGATATGGCCAGGGCCATGGATTGGGCCATACAAAGAAAAGATGGCGACAATTTTTTGATCATCAATACCGGCAGCAATGCCTGGAATTACCAAGTGAAAGAACTGGCTTCAGCAGTGCAACAATTATTTACTGATGTTGATGTAAGCATTAATGAAAATGCACAACCAGACAAACGTTCATACAAAGTAAGTTTTAATCTGTATGAAAAAATGGCACCGGCTCATCAACCGCAGGTAAGTTTACAGAATGCTGTTGAAGATTTAAAAACCGGATTACAGGGCATTGATTTTAATGATGCCAATTTTCGTCAATCAAGCTTAATAAGATTAAAGACCATCCAAAAATTAATTGACCACAATATTATTGACCATGAGCTGGCGCTAAATAATACCGATGACAAAAATTGATTCCATAAAAAATACAATAAAGCACAATCCCGCTTATAGAGATAATTTTATTCAGGCATTGGTTGAGTTTGAAAAAAAATCGGGGCATCCGCAGGTAAATGTAAGAGACACCGTTTCGGGGCCACTTGCTGATGAACTGTTCATGGGCGAAGTGTTTTCCAAAACATTGCAGAATGGCCTGCACATAAATTTTGTTTACAATTCAAAAATTGCAAGGGAGTTTTTATTATGTAGTCCTGCAGTGCCAAACCATGTATGGGAGCCGCAAACAACAAAACTTTTGTTGCATTTTTCTGCCAATGCACAAAACGTAATTATTGCTGGTGCTTATTTTGGCGACCAGGCAATACCTGTTGCCAATAATATAAAAACAACCGGCATTTGCCATACGTTTGAGCCAAACAAAAACAATTCCGATCTTATCATTGAAAATGCAGGGCTTAACAAACTCAATAATATTCTCATCAACAATCTTGCACTTTGGAATAAAAGTAATGAGCAATTAATTTTTGAAGGCGAAGATGCTTTGGCAAGTACTGTAGAAGCAGGCTCTTCATCAACCAATGTGTTACATACGATCACCATTGATGATTATGTAACGCAAAATAAAGTAGGTAAGGTTGACCTGGTGATGATTGATGTGGAAGGAAGTGAAATAAAAGTTTTACAAGGTGCTGTTGAAATGCTGAAACAAAACAAACCCGTAGTTGTTTTTGAAACCCATAGTTTGTATGATGACTGGAGTAATGGTTTACAAAACTCTCCCTCTGCAACATTAATGAAAGACCTGGGTTATAAAGTTTTTGCAGTAAGGGAATTTCATCAGAATATTGATACAGCCGAGATGCCAATTGAATTATTGCCATTAGACAGAACCTATTGCGAAACACCGCCGCATCATGGTTTTAATATGCTGGCTATACCGGTACACAGCCTGATAGAAAATGATCTTTTTAGAATTGTGTATGACCTCAGCCCTAAATTAATTTTACCAAAGAACGATCCAAAATTCTTACCATCAACATTTTAAACTCTTCGCATGATTTTTAACCCGCTTACATTAAAAGGAGCATTTACCATAGATGTACAACCCAACCAGGATAACCGTGGTTTTTTTACCCGTACATTTTGCGAACGAGAATTTGCTGAGCATAACCTGGTACAGCATTTTGTGCAGGCCAATCATTCCGGCACCAATGGCAAAGGCGTTATAAGAGGGATGCATTTTCAACACAGCCCTTTTTGCGAAGTGAAACTGGTTAAATGTGTGCAGGGAAGTATTTTCGATGTGATCGTGGATGTTCGGCAGGACTCTCCTACTTTTTTACAATGGTTTGGAGCAGAATTATCTGCAGAAAATAAACGGATGATGTATGTACCAGCAGGATTTGCACATGGCTTTCAATCACTCACCGATTACTCAGAGATCACTTATATGGTTTCTGCATTTTATAATAAAGAAAGCGAAGGCGGTGTAAAATATGATGACCCGGCAGTAAATATAAACTGGCCATTACCTGTCGCATTGGTATCAGATAAAGATCAGAAAATCCCCTTTGTTGATGCAAATTTCAAAGGAGTAATTATACAATAATGCAGGCATTCTCTCCATTAGTGACAGTTGGAATACCCACCTACAACAGGCCCGAAGGACTGGAGAGAACGCTTATCAGCATTATCAATCAAACCTATAAAAATATTTCAATTCTTGTTTCAGATAATTGTTCTACCAATACAGATGTTTTATCAGTGTTGAAAAAATATGCCGCACTAGATAAAAGGGTAAAATTCATTGTACAGGAAAAAAATCTAAGCCTGGTCCCTAATTTTCAATACCTGTTAGATAATGCAGGCGACAAATATTTTATGTGGGCTGCCGATGACGACCAGTGGTCGCCGGGCTTTATTGAAACCTGTGTACAGGCTATGGAAGCCAATGATGATGTTGCCATCGCCATGACAACGATGGACATATTTGATGAGGCCGGCAATATTGAACCGGGCAAACTGAACAGGAATTTTTTACAGTCAAATATTTTCAGCAGGAGTTTTCATTTTATTAAAAGCCCCATGCAGAATAAATTTTTTCTTTGCGGCTTATACAGAACTTCCTTTGTAAAAAATGTGCCCTTCGACAACAGTTGGGGCGGCGAACATCTTTTTTTGTACGAACTTATCACCAAGGGCAAATTTTTACTGGTTGAAGGGTTACCGCTTTTTCATTACTTTAAGGGAGGAACATCCAAAACAAATGCTGCCATCAGAAAAGCATTCAACATAAAAAACAGGTTTTATTTTCTGGATGCCTATATATTCAGATATCTTAGCTACCAGTTTGGGTTTAAGCATCTTTCTTTTTTAAAAAAGATGGGGTTATTTTTTTCAAATGGACTGGCACTTATTTTTAATGAAGATTATATTTTGTATTATTCGTTGATAAAAAAACCAGTGAGGTCTTTAATTAATAAATTTAAAAGCAAACCAATTGAATATCGTCCGTAGATTAAAAAGAGCAATCCTTCCATCAAAATATAAAATTACTTATGAACTGGATGGACTAACCACTGTTCATAATAACGGTTTTATGCTGGAGCCTGATTTTATACAGGCCGAGCAGGCCGGTGCTGCCACAGGGTCCTGGGCTAACATTCACTGGCGGGTGCATACCAACCTTTGGGCAGCCAGCCATTGTAAAAACATTGAGGGCGATTTTGTGGAGTGCGGCACAAACAAAGGCGGCTTTGCCAAAGCCATTTGCGAATACCTTGATTTTAAAAACATCAACAAAACATTTTACCTGCTGGATACTTTTGAAGGCCTTGATGAAAGCCTTTTAACCGAAGCTGAAAAAGCTGCCGGCAAAAAGGAATTCTTTAAGGATGCTTATACCGATTGTTATGAGCAGGTGAAAAATACATTTGCCAATGTGCCTAATGTGAAATTGATTAAAGGATCGGTGCCGTTAACCCTGTCCAAAGTGCCCAGCGAAAAAATTGCTTATCTATCCATTGATATGAACAACCTGGTTCCCGAAATTGCGGCGATGGATTATTTTTGGAATAAACTGAGCGTTGGCGGTATGGTAGTGTTGGATGATTACGCTTATGTAACTTACAACCTGCAGTATGAGGCACACAATAAATGGGCGAAAGAAAAAGGCATTAAAATTCTTTCCTTACCAACCGGGCAGGGATTGATTGTAAAATAAGAAAAGCGAATACGATGACAGTTTTGATTACAGGTGCAAATGGATTTATTGGTTCACATATTGTCAATCATTTTTTATTGGCAGGGCATACTGTAGTTGCTACATCAAGACATTTTCATGATTCTACCAGCACTTTGTTTAAGGATGCTGAACTGATTGCTCTGGATGTTTTAAACACAGATCAGTTACAAAATTTATCGGTGCAGGCCGATGTGCTTATTCATGTGGCTACAGCCAACGATGTTATCTCTAAAAGCAGTATCAAAGGCATTGAGCTATCTGCAATCGGCACAAAGAATATGCTGGACTTTGCTGTAAAAAACCATATACCCAAATGCATTGTATTTTCAACATTACAGGTTTATGGTACAGAATTAACCGGCGATATTGATGAATTATCCCCAGCACATTTTCAAAATGATTATGGCTTAAACCACCTTTTTGCAGAAATGTATGCAGAACAATATCACCGGCAGGGTAAAGTAAAATGCGCTGTAATAAGGCCCAGCAATGTTTATGGCGATATATTAACGGGTTCTTTTAACCGATGGAATTTGATACCCGGTTGTTTTTGTAAAGAAGCGATGGAAAATGGGATAATCACCATAAAATCATCGGGGCTGCAAATGCGCAATTTTGTGCACGTTAAAAATCTTGCATTGGCTGTAAATGCCATTTGTAATGATAATATGGATAATTTTGAGGTTTACAACGGAGGATCCACTCTACACAAAACAATGGCACAGGTGGCCACTTTAGTAAAAGTGGCATTTGAAAAAGAGATGAATAAATCTGTTGAGGTAAATGTAGAAGGATCAACACCGGAAGAAACTAATTTTTTCAATTTATCGATTGACAAATTGCATCAGATTGGTTTTGTTGAAAACAGCGATTATAATTTAAACACAGGTATACAAGCAATAATTAATTATTTACAAAAAAAATAAAATGAACCCAGTAGAAGCGTTTAAAAAAGAAAGAGCCGATGCAATGGCTCAAATGGCTGAAGACCAGGAACTGAAACAGAAATCGGTGGATTGGATGCTGCATGCAGACAAATACAAATACACGTATAACTTTACCTGGATGGGCAGGCCTATCATCAAATATCCACAGGACATTGCCATCATGCAGGAACTGATCTGGGATGTAAAACCCGACCTGATCATTGAAACAGGTATTGCTCATGGAGGTTCAATCATCTTCTCCAGCTCGATGATGGAATTACTGGGAAATAACGGAAAAGTAATTGCCGTTGATATTGATATTCGCAAACACAACCGGGATGAAATTGAAAAACATCCGATGATGAAGAACATCACCATGCTGGAAGGTTCTTCCATTGATGAAAATATTGTAAAGCAAATTGCTGATTATGCAAAAGATTTTAAGAAAGTAATGGTGGTGCTGGATTCCAATCACTCACACGATCATGTTTTGAGAGAACTGGAAATGTACACGCCATTGGTTAGTCTTGATTCTTATATTTTATTACCCGATACTTTTGTTGAATTTTTCCCCAAAGGATATGTAACCGACAGACCATGGGATGTTGGTAATAACCCTTATACTGCCATGGAAGCCTTTTTAAAAACAACTACCGATTTTATAAAGGACGAAAGCATCACCAACAAATTATTAATTACAGAGGCACTGGGCGGCGGATATTTAAAGAGAGTAAAATAGATCGCTAACAATTAAAAGGTACGGTTCATGCTGAAGAAAATTTTTTATGCTGTTTTTAAATCTCCTTTTTATAAAGCGTGCTTAGGCAGTATTGGCAGCGGCTCTAAATTGATCAATCCAACACTTTCTGGTGCCAAAAGAATTTTCATTGGTTCCAGAGTTTATATCAATGACAGGGGCTGGCTTGCATGCGAACGAATAACCGGTGAAGCCGGTCCTAAACTTATAATTGGCGATGGCAGCTACATTGGCCGCTTTTGCCATATTTACGCAACATCAAAAGTAGAGATAGGTAAAAAAGTTTTGATGGCCGATAAAGTGTACATAAGCGATAACCTGCATAGTTACGAAAATGTTGAACTGCCGGTAATTGATCAGCCCATCAAACAAACAAACCAGGTAATAATTGGTGATGGAGCCTGGCTGGGTGAAAATGTTTGCGTTATTGGGGCATGTGTGGGCAAAAACAGCGTTATTGGAGCCAACTCTATTGTAAATAAAAATATTCCTGATTACTGCGTTGCTATAGGCTCGCCGGCAGTAATTATTAAGCGTTATAATTCAGTAACAAAACAATGGCAAAAAACAGATAAGGAAGGTAAATTTATTTGAATAAAATTTAAGTCTGCTTTATTAAAAGCCTTCCATTTATTTTTAAACAGCAATGAAATATTTTACTGATTGAGTAAACTGTCAGCAAATTCAGCAAAGTAAGTCCGAAGATTCAATCAATAAAATCGTAAGGATTATTGAAACAAACATTATGGCAAAAATAGGTTTGGTAACTGTTCTTTTTAAAAGCGATGCTGTGCTACCCGGCTTTTTTAAAAGCATTGCAAAGCAAACGCATAAAGACTACATTCTTTACCTGGTTGATAATTCCCCTGCCCCATCATCTGATAAAATTATTGAAAATTGCCTTGCAGAAAATACAATTACCCAATACGCACATATAAAAAACACAGCAAACATCGGCGTGGCCGAAGGCAACAATATTGGTATCAGGCAGGCCATGGCCGATGATTGCAGCCACATCATTTTACTAAACAACGATATTGAACTGGAACAGGATTTTGTTTTCAGTAAAATGATTGCTCTTTGCGAAAAAGGTGAAAAAATCATCGTGCCTAAAATATTTTATTACGATACCCGCAAACTGTGGATGGCTGGTGGCAGCATGAATAAATGGAGGGCATTGGGCATTCATTACGGCGATGGAAAAGATGATGCCCCTGAATACAATATTGCAAAATACATAACCTATGCACCAACCTGTTTTATGATGATTGAAAGCAGTGTTTTTAAAACCGTAGGCTTAATGGATGCAAAATATTTTGCTTATTACGATGATACTGATTTTGTTTTCCGGGCAATTAAGGCAGGTTACAAAATGTATTACGACCCGGCTGTTACAGTTTTGCATAAAGTATCTTCATCAACAGGAAGTAATCCTGCATTCTATATTTATTACTCCAACCGTAACAAAATTTATTTTATACGAAAAAATTTAAAAGGCATTGTAAAACTGATTGCTTTTAGCACCACATTTTTTACAAGAGCATTGTATTACCTTAAATTTGAAAAGGAAAGAAAAAGCAAGCTGGTACAGGCTTTACGGGATGGCTTCAACATTCCCCTTTAGTTTACTTAAGAAAAGCTGCATCCCTGCAAGCATATCTGGTTGTAGGTTAAATTTTATATTTTGTGTGTAATAGGCTTTCAAATCAAAATCCGTGTAAGGATTTTTGCTGATCACTTCATCCAGATTTTTTAAACCAATTGCATTTATTTCATTAAACATGGCTATGAAATCTTCAGGTAATACTTTGTTACTAACCCATGCGGCAAATACAAAGGGTAAACCAGTCAATTCTTTCCAGGCAGTTCCCAAGTCGTAAATGTATTTAGATTTTTGTCGCTGCAGCAATGCCCTGTCCCCAATTACGAGGCCTGCAGTGGTGCCCGTAATTTCATTTTCATAATTAGCTTTAGCCGGTATTAGTGCAGGCTCAATCTTCCAATGCTCCTTTAATAATATCTTTAATAATGTTACCGATGTGCGGCTTTGATAATCCATTAATATGGTCTTTATCTGCTGCAACGGCACATCGCTAAAAAGGCATACGCTGGCAACTTCACCATCGCATGCAATACCATAATCCGAAACAATATGATGTTCTTTTAATAGAGGAATGATGGCTACCGGAACAAGCCCAATATCTATCTTATCCTGAATCAATAAAGCAGCAATATTGGCCGGATAATCAAAGATCAGCTCAATCTCATCTTTCATGCTGCCATGCTCAAAGCCATATATCAGCGGTTTGGTATTTAAATAACTTACTGCGCCTACCTTTATCTTCTGTGCCAATTAATGTATTTTTGCCGCAAATTTACAGCAACATCATGGATTTAAATCAACTAACTGCCATATCCCCCATCGACGGACGTTATCGTAAACAACTACAACATCTTGGAGAATATTTTAGTGAATATGCCTTAATTAAATACCGTGTGATAGTTGAGATTGAGTATTTTTTATTTTTGGCAGAAAAGAAGTTTTTTAAGCTTGATGCAAAAACAAAACAACATCTTCAAAAAGCAGCTGATGAATTTTCACTTGATAACGCCGCTGAAATTAAAAAGACAGAAACCATTACCAATCACGATGTAAAGGCAGTGGAATATTTTATAAAAAATGTATTAGATAATTGTAACGCCGGCCATTTAAAAGAATGGGTTCATTTTGGATTAACCTCGCAGGATATTAACAACACTGCCATTCCATTGCTTTGGAAAAACAGTATTGAGCTGGAATATTTACCAGCAGTTATCAACCTGCAACACACAATTGGCAAACTGGCACTTGCCTGGAAAGATGTGCCGATGCTGGCCCGTACGCATGGGCAGCCTGCCAGCCCTACAAGATTGGGAAAAGAAATGATGGTTTTTGCAGAGCGTTTGGAAAACCAGATCCAGTTGTTTAGTTACATACCTTTTACTGCAAAGTTTGGCGGTGCTACCGGTAATTTTAATGCACACCTTGTTGCCTTTCCAAAACACAACTGGGTAAAATTTGCCAACGATTTTACCGAAAACAAACTGGGTTTACAACGCCAGCAATACACTACACAGATTGAACATTTTGATACGCTGGCTGCACATTTTGATGCCATCAAACGAATCAACACCATCATCATCGATTTTTGCAGAGATATGTGGACCTATATCAGCATGGATTATTTTAAACAGCAAACCAAGAAAGGCGAAATTGGCAGCAGCGCCATGCCACATAAAGTGAACCCTATTGATTTTGAAAATGCCGAAGGTAACCTGGGCATTGCAAATGCTTTGCTGGAGCACTTTTCGGCCAAACTGCCCATTTCCCGTTTGCAAAGAGACCTGACAGATTCTACCGTACTGAGAAATATTGGTGTGCCCATTGCACATACCATCCTGGCTATTAAATCAACCGAAAAAGGAATTGGTAAGCTGGTTTTGCATGAACCAAAACTTAAAGCCGACCTGGAGAATAACTGGGCTGTGGTTGCCGAAGCCATACAAACCATTTTAAGAAGAGAGAATTATCCGAATCCGTATGAAGCATTGAAGGATTTAACAAGAGGCAAAACCGCAATTGATAAAAAAAGTATTCACCACTTTATTTCTACTTTAAAAATTTCTGCTGCTTTAAAGAAAGAATTGAAAGCAATTACGCCTCATAATTATTTGGGAATATAATAAAGGTTTATGTAATTTCAATTTCATTACCATCCCTATTATAACTGTTATGAAGAAAATAATTCTGCCATTACTATTATTTATTGCCAGCACAAGTTTTAGCCAGGTTGATTTGAACTTTGGTTTAAGGGCTTACTATCCATTCACTGGTAATGCAAATGATATTAGTGGTAATAATAACAATCCTGTTTTCAACAATGCAACATTAACTGCTGATAGGTTTGGCAATCCAAACAGTGCTTATCATTTTGATGGTATAAGCACTTATATGAGAATTTTAAACAGCGCAACATTAAATTCTACTGATAAACTTTCGTTGGTTGCATGGGTTAAGCCACAGGGATTTTATCCAGGTACTTGTCATGGCAATTCGATTTTAATGAAAGGCGATGCCGATTTTTTACCCGGTAATTATTTGTTACGTTATGATGATAATGCTTTTTTAAATGGAAACCAATGTTCTGTTCCGGTTGATCCTTTGCACCAAAATTTTTATGGAGGTGGGTTGGTTGCACCTCCCCCGGGTTATTTACCTTATATACAGGCCAATCAATGGTATTCAGTTATTGCAACTTATGATGGCACCACTGCCAGACTTTATATTAACTGCCAATTAATATTTTCACGTACTCAAGGTGGCGCAACTTTTACCAATGCTGCTGATCTTTACTTAGGCAAATTTAACAGTGGATCTTTTCCTTATTGGGTTAACGGCGATATTGATGATGTAAGAATTTACGACAGAGCACTTAATGCTGATGAAGTTTATGTGCTTGGTGGGTGCTTAACTCCTGGCTCCTGTAACAATTGGCTTAACACCCCTGCTCCCAATTCAAATGCAAGGGTTGGTGATTTGGATATTAGTGGAAACCAACTTACTGTTGAAGCTAGTTTCAATAGAACCGGCCCCGTAAACCCAGTTGGCGGTTATGGCTTTTTAGTTTCAAAACATTTGAATCCTAATGATTTGAATTATGCCTTGTGGCCCGAAGGTTGTTCTATAACAACAAACAACGGCCAGTTTTTTGCACAGGAAAACTGTTTATTTCAGTTAAATAAAACTTACCATGTAGGTATGGTTTATGATGGTGTTTCACTTAAATATTATCAGAATGGTTTTTTACATAGTCAAACACCGGCTACCGGTAACCTCATATTAAATGATTTAGTTACTACAATTGGGCAAAATGTTCCCGAAGGAGCTCCTACAATTTTTCCGTTCATTGGAAATATGAATGAAGTGCGAATTTGGAATGTGGCCAGGAGTCAGACACAGATTCAACTCTACATGAACAGTTTCTTACCAAATCCAACTGCAACCCCGGGCCTGCTTGCATACTATACATTTGATAACCTGCTGAACAAACAAGGTAATGCAGCATTTAACGCAACTCTAAATGGTACTGCAGCAATAAATACAACTAACCCAAATTGTACTTTCATTGCAGATTCCTGTACAATTACACCCACCTCTGTAATTATTAATGATTATACGCCCGTATTGGCATTAAACACATGTAGCAATACCTTAACTGTTGAAAATGCAACAGCATACAATGTAGGCGATACAGTTTTACTGATACAAATGAAAGGGGCTATAATTGATTCAACCAACACAGCAGCATTTGGTACAATCATCAATTATAACAATGCAGGTAATTACGAATTCAATTATGTAAAAAGCAAAACTGGCAATAATATAGAATTTAAAAATACACTCACCAGGCAATATGATATCCCTGTTGGTAAAGTGCAACTGATAAGAGTTCCCTATTATGCTGATATTAACGTAACTGATACATTAACCTGCCTCCCCTGGGATGGAAGCAAAGGTGGTGTATTGGCTTTCAATGTGCAAAACACATTAACACTTAATGCTGATATTAATGTAAGTGGCAAAGGCTTTAAAGGCGGCCCGGGCTACAACCCCGGTAACGGAAGCCTTACCTGTGCAGAAAATAATTATAATTATCCACCCAATACTTTACTGGCAGGTCAAAAAGGAGAAAGTATAACTACCATTTCCAATAATATCATTTGTGGTAAAGGTAACCCCGCAGGTGGTGGTGGAGGCGGTCTTGGCCACAACAGTGGTGGCGGCGGAGGTGGCAATGGAGGTATTGGCGGCTTTGGTGGTTACCAGTTAGACAATTGTGGTAATGCTCCTTTTGATAACAGGGGCATTGGCGGCCGGCAGTTAGCTTACAGCACTGCGGTCAATAAAATTTATATGGGTAGCGGTGGTGGTGCCGGCCATGCAGATAATCCCGGTAATATTCCTCCCGGAGGCGGTAGCGGTGCAGGTATCATTATCATCAGTGCTGATAAAATACAGTCGAACACAAAAAAAATAATTGCGAATGGTGCTGCCGGGGTTGCATGCTCAACCCCATCTTCGCCTGATTGTCATGATGCGATGGGTGGTGGCGGTGCAGGTGGTACAGTATTATTATCTGTTAATCAATATTTAGATAATTCTATTATTGAAAACAAAGGTGGAAAAGGAGCTGATGTGGTTTCGGGAAACATTGCTGCAGCAGGCCGCATTGGGCCAGGCGGCGGTGGTGCTGGCGGACTTGCATTTTTAAAATCAACAACATTGCCTGCAAACCTTAACATTGTTAACACAGGAGGTATAAATGGCGTACTTACACAGGATGCAAATAATGCCTGGGGCGCTACCCCAGGCACAGCTGGACAAAATATTTTCAACCTTATTTTACCGGTTGATATTATTCCTTTTAAAAAAAATATTGATTCCGTAAGAATTAAAGACAGCCTGCTAAATTGCAATGGTTTCGATTTTAAAGGAAGAGCATATTATAATACAGCTGCCATTGCAAGCTGGCAATGGTATTTTGGTGATGGCGGCCAGGCAAATACACAAAATACATCGCATGCATATACAGCAGCGGGAT
>JAYURR010000137.1:0-11605 GCA_043756605.1 Chitinophagaceae bacterium | reverse complement strand
ACACAAGAACCGATTCATTAACCGGAGTTTTTAATCAGGGAATGTTTTATCAGTTTAAAAACAAAAAAATAATGATAGCAGATGCATCTGTAAATTTTGCTCCTGCAGATCAGAAAATTCAGCTAGATCTGATTATCATTTCTAAAAATCCAAAGATCCGTATTGCACAATTACTCAACAGCTTTAATTGCAAAGTATTTGTTTTTGATGCCTCAAACCCGGCTTGGAAAATTGAAAAATGGAAACAGGAATGTAAATCCCTCAACCTTAACTGGTATTCAATACCCGAAACCGGGGCATTCATCTATAATGTTGGCATATAACTTGCTTTTATGGGGCTTTAAAAGCTGTTGATTTTACATGATGTACTTTTACCAACTGAATTTTCATTTACAATAACATTAAATTTGCCGGATGCTTCCTCTAAGGCACCTTATTTTACTTGTTTTTTTATGTGCAGGCTTTACCGTTTTTGCAGCTTGGCCCTGTAATGAAATAAATGTTCATAAGAGTAAAGCAGCAAGTCTTTTTCAAGCCCAATCTCCGCCTGGTAAGGATACCATCGTTATCAGGTTCGAGTACAAACAATCGGCACTGGTTCAAAAATACACACTGGAAACCCTTGATAGTATTGTGATGATTTTATTAAAAGATACCAGCATAACACTTTCAATTGATGGGTTTGCTTATAAAGATGAAGGGTCTGACACGATATGCTATTACCTTTCGTTAAACCGGGCTTTGTTCATTCAGACTTATGTTTTAGGCAGAGGTATCGCCTTATCAAGAATCAATCAAATAAAAGCCTGGGGAAGAACAAGGCAGAAATATGTAAACAAAGATAAAAACGGACTTTGGGTAAACTGCCGTGCCGAGTTGCGGTTAATATATCCACCACCACCAAAAAAGAAAAATTATTCAGATAAAGACGAAGACGGCATTACCGATGATGAAGATAAATGCCCGGATGTTTTTGGTTTGAGCGACTTTGAGGGTTGTCCCGATTCAGGTGCTATTGCAGTGCCGTTTGCTTTATCCGATTGGGCATTAACCCCTGCAACATATAACGTGCTCGATAGCGTTATTAAACTGTTGAAAGCAGATCCCGAACTTACCATTACAATTGATGGGCATGCAACCCTTGCAGAAGGCTCTTACGCTTTGTGTGTTAACCTGGCTGCTGAAAGAGCCGCCATTGTAAAAAGTTATTTGCTCTCACGCCAGGTTAATACAGCACGCATGCTGGAAGTAAACAGCTACGGAATTTTACGGCCTGCTAATGCTGCAAAAAATCCGCAACAGATTCTTAAAAATGCCAGGGCAGAAATACGCCTGAATGGCTTTAGAAAACCTGCCGCAGAACCAAACCCGGAAATGCCTTTTATAAAATAATAAACATTACTTTTTACTGCCAGATTTTGCTGCGTTTAAATTTGTAAATTTGCGCCGTAATTATCTACTTACCGGCTGCAATTTTCCGGCGCAGCCAATTTAATCAACGCAGATGCAAAAAAAAATTCAGTCGGCCCTCATTTCAGTTTTTTATAAAGATGGATTGGAAAACATTGTTCAGCAATTACATCAACTTGGCATTACCATTTACTCTACCGGCGGTACGCAAAAATTTATTGAAGATTTAAACATCCCCTGCACACCGGTTGAATCGTTAACAACCTATCCTTCTATACTGGGAGGAAGGGTTAAAACCCTGCACCCATCTGTGTTTGGTGGCATATTGGGTAAAAGAGAAGATGCAGAACATGTTGCCGAAATGCAGGAATATAAAATACCTGAAATTGATCTGGTGATAGTTGACCTGTATCCATTTGAAGAAACTGTTAAAACCGTGAAGACTCAAGTCCCTTCCTTGGGAGGGGATTTAGGGGAGGCTCTCATCATTGAGAAAATTGATATTGGTGGTCCATCTATGATACGTGCTGCTGCAAAAAATCATGCTTCGGTGCTGGTAGTTGCTGCAAAAAAAGATTATCCTTTGCTGGAAGAAATTTTGAAAGAACAAAAAGGTGAAACAACTATTGAACAACGCCGCATGTTTGCCATAAAAGCATTTGATGTTTGTACCGGTTACGATATGACCATCTCCAATTATTTTAACCAGTCAGATTTTATCAATCCTTTCAATAAAGAGAAAAAAGTTTTGCGCTATGGAGAAAATCCACAGCAGCAAGGTATTTTTTATGGTAACCAGGATGAAATATTTGATAAACTAAACGGTAAAGAGCTTTCCTATAATAATCTGGTTGATGTAGATGCGGCTGTGCAATTGATTGCAGAATTCAAAAGCTTATCAAATTCACAGAGTGCTAAAGTCCTCCCTTCCGGGGTTCCCGAGCAAAGTGAAGGGAAGGGGCAAAGCCCGTTAGGAGGGGCCGGAGCTGTTTTTGCCATCATTAAACATACCAATGTTTGCGGTATTGCAAGCAGAGCAACTGTTAAAGAAGCCTGGGATGCAGCACTGGCCGGCGATCCGGAGAGCGCCTTTGGTGGCGTACTGGTTTGCAATGCAACCGTTGATGTAGCTACAGCCAACGCTATAAACGAAATATTTTTTGAAGTATTGATAGCGCCATCATTTGATGCGGATGCTTTGGAAATTTTAAAAACAAAAAAGAACCGGATACTGTTGCAGCAAAAAGCACAACTTACTGCAACACATCAATATAAATCTGTTTTAAACGGCATACTCACCCAGCAAAATGATGCCGGCAATTATAAAGATTGGAAAGAAGAGGGAGGAAGAGAATCTACCGCAACCCAAAAAGAAGACATGATATTTGCCAATATTGTTTGCAAGCATTTAAAAAGTAATGCCATTGCCTTGGTAAAAAATAAGCAGCTCTTTGGCAAAGGTTGCGGACAAACAAGCCGCATTGATGCCCTGCGGCAATCAATTGAAAAAGCAAAGCAATTTAATTTTGATTTGAATGATGCGGTACTGGCCAGCGATGCTTTTTTTCCGTTTGATGATTGTGTAAAAATTGCACATGCAGCCGGTATAAAAACTTTTATACAACCGGGCGGCTCTATTCGTGATAAAGATTCCATTGAATATTGCAAGGCAAATAACCTGGTAATGGTAATTACCGGTCTCCGGCATTTTAAACATTAATTACAGCATTTATAAATGATCAGCAGCAAAAATTTACCAAAAGGCAAAGCAGGCGGTTACCTGGCACTGGGCATCACCAGCATTGTTTGGGGTACTACCTGGGTGGCCAGTAAAATTGGCGTTGCTGATATTCCTGCTTTGCAGATGGCTTACATACGCCAGTTTTTTGGGGGCATTTGTTTTGTGCTTTTTTTTATACTGTATAAAAAATTATCATTGCCCACTCGTAAAGAATTTTTGTGGCTGCTGATAATGGCCTTGCTGATGTTTGTGGTAGCAAATGGTTTTAGCACCTGGAGCCTGCAATACATACCCACCGGTTTAAGTGCGTTGGTTGGTGCCTTGTATCCATTGAGTGTAGTAATTATTGAGCGGGTGTTTTTTAAAAGTAAGAATATGACCATACTTACTTTTGTTGGCTTATTGCTTGGTATAACCGGTATTGGTATTGTGTTTTACGAAAACGCTTTTCAACAGCACCCCGATGGTTTTATTTTTGGGGTTGCCTTATCTGTTATTGCTATGTTGGCATGGAGTGCAGGTACCATCATTATTGTGCGTAATAAAACAACCCTCAATCCATATTATGCTACCGGTTGGCAAATGCTGATCAGTGCATTTATCTTATTTATTATTGCAGAAACCACGCAACCAACTATTCCATTTAAAGATATTTCGGCAACGGCATGGGGTGCAATTACTTATTTGGTTATCGCCGGTTCTTTAGTGGCGTTCATTGCTTTTATTTATTCTATGAAGAAATTACCGCCGGCTATTTCCTCATTGTATGCATATATAAACCCACTGGTGGCAATGGTTACAGCCGCCATTGTGCTGCACGAAAAACTAACCATGTATATTTTGTGGGGAGCCATTGTTACATTGGCAGGCGTGTTTCTGGTAAATTACAGCCTCAAGCGCAGCCGCGATAAAGTTATTGCTGAACCTGAGCAATAAATGTTGAATACATCTCCTTCCATCCGGTAAACTCTTTTGCAGTGCCTAAAAAATGATTATGCCAGATGGTAATTAAAGTTCCGTTTACATTTTTGCAAATGTTGTAATAATGCATCAGCTCTTCATAAGATGCTGCTGCATTTTGTTTTTGTTCGTAATTAGAATTAGCATCCATAAAACAGAATGGGTGAATGCGCAAAGTTGTCTGCACTTCTTTCTCCAGATCATACCAAAAAAAAGATGAGGCTACCGATGCCCTAAAACCATTGATGCTGCCGTAACCCATAGAATAGTCATCCGTTAAACCTGCTGTAATTAACAGTTGATACCCTTCGGCTAAATTAAACCGGATATAATGTTGCCTTGATTTTGAAACAGGCCGTTCACTCATTTCTTCTAGTTGTTGCTTTTCTTTTTTCAGTAAAATTTTGTCATCGCCACTTTGCCAGGATGGATGTAAACCAACGCTATATTTTTTTGCATGCTGCAAAACCAATTGCCACATAGCATCTTTATGCGGCAAAATATTTTTATCAAACTCCCCGTTTTTTTCTGCCAGTAAAAAAAAGTAAATAGGTTTCAGACTATATTGATTGTGTAAATTATTCAGCCAATCGTAACAATCAAAAGGATCTTTTTGTGCAACGGTTAAAACTTTAATTCTTTCTGCCGAAGGCGATTTAAAAAAGCCACCAATATTTCTTAGCAAACCTTTGTGGTTGTAAGAGTATGCAATATCAATATCGTAAGTAGGTTGAAAGTTGAAGGTTGAAGGTTGATAGTTGAAAGTTGTCCGTAGCGATCCGGGAGGAGATTTTTCTTTTAGTTTTTCAGCAAAGTGCTGCAGCCAGATATTTACCAGTGGCAAATTCAAAAAACCTTCTTTGTAAGCCAGCGAGTTTTCGTATGCAAACCTGCCATACATATCTTTTTGATGCGGCAAATATTCTTCGTATCGGCTAAGCAGGTAAAATGCGGCGGCAAAAATGTCAAAAGGTAAATCGCTGTTTTCTGTTTTAAAAAATGCCTTGTTGCCATTGGCAATAAAACAATGTACATGCTGAGGTTTAATGTCGTTTTCAAAAAGTAAATGGTGATTTCGAATGTAAAATTCATCATCCGTAATTTTAGAATCGCTGTAATTAATTTTTGCTCCGCTGTGGTTTTTAAATTCTTCTGAATCTATCGTCAGATTATAATCAAGCCCCAACAGCCCTTTAAAAATAAAGGAGCAGATATACTGCAATCTGGCAGAACTGATATGTGAATAGATTAACAGCATGTATTATTTATTCAGCAGATGAATAAAATCTTCTGAAGATAAATCTATCTGGTTAAGGATTGTCTTTATCAAGGGACGACTTAAATCTTCACTGGGATGATGTGGGATGGTTGAATATCTGCCGTCGGGATGTTTGTAAAACTTGTGGCTTCCTTTTTGTCGATGGACAATAAAACCTAATTGCAGTAATAATTTTTCCAGTTGTTTTGCATTTACAATTGGTAGTTTGCTCATACTGGTATGGCTATTTGTTGTGTGCCAAAAAATCGGGGAATAACATTTCTTTCGTCTGCAGGAAGCTCTTCAAGACAAAGTTCTAATACTTCCTTAAGTCTTACAGAAAGCTCATCCAAACTTTTAGCCTGAGTATGGGCACCTGGAACAGCAGGTATCATTCCAATAAAATAACCGGTTTCAATATCCTGTTCTATATGTGCAGTAAATATCTGTTCCATAAAAAACTGTTTTCGCAAATTTACAATTAATTTTTATACCGCTCCTTCCACAACTGGTTAAAGGTTTTCTGGCTAAAATTTAAATCGCCCCTGCTTTTGTTCCAGCCTTTAAACATGCCGTTTACCACTTTGTTTTTTAAACTGCCGCCTCCCAGGTTCATCATCCCTCTTTTTAAACTCGCTACCCGCCAGGCTTTCCAGGCCATACGTTCGGTAAAAGTGGTTGCGCCTTCTTCAACAGATTCGTGGCGGTTTTCTAAAAGCAATTCGTGCAGATTTATTTTTACTGCACAAACTTCGGTACAATTACCGCACAGTGATGATGCATAACTTAAATGCTTAAATTCTTCCATACCCTGCAAGTGTGGCGTAATAACGCTACCGATAGGGCCACTGTAAGTTGCGCCATAAGCATGGCCACCAATGTTTTTATAAATGGGGCAGGCATTCAGGCATGCACCGCAACGAATGCAATACAAACTCTCCCGCTGTTTTGGATTTTGTAAAATATTGGTACGGCCGTTATCCAGCAAAATCACATACATATCTTCCGGTCCGTCGGTTTCATTTTCTTGTCTGGGGCCGGTAACAATGGTATTGTACACCGTAATTTTTTGCCCCGTACCAAAAGTTGAAAGTAGCGGCCAAAACAAGCCAAGATCTGTTAATGACGGAATCATTTTTTCGATACCAACAATAACAATATGCGTTTTAGGAAAAGCACAACTCAACCGTGCATTGCCTTCATTTTCGGTAACGGCAATACCGCCAATATCGCTGATGATGAAATTTGCACCGGTTACACCCACTTCGGCCTGCACATATTTTTCACGCAGTATTTCTCTTGCCTTAAGCGTTAACTGCTCAGGCGTAAAATCTATCGGTGTGCCTAATTTTTTATTAAACAGCCTGGCAACATCTTCCTTGTTTTTGTGCATGGCCGGCGTTACAATATGGTAAGGTGCTTCGCCATCTAATTGCTGAATGTATTCGCCCAGGTCGGTTTCCACACTTTCAATACCATTTTTTTCAAGCGCATCATTCAGGTGAATTTCTTCGGTAACCATGCTCTTGCTCTTAACCACCGACTTGCAATTTTTTGCTGCGCAGATTTTTAGAATTTCTTCAATAGCCTGGTCGCTGTTTTCGGCCCAGATAACTTTGCCGCCACGTTTGGTAAAGTTCAGTTCAAATTCTTCCAATTGCTGATCGAGCGTTTCAATGGCACGCCATTTAATATTTTTGGCCCTTTCCCTGGCCAGGTGTACATCGGCAAACTGCTCTTTACCTTTTGGTACCGATGCATTGTATTTACCAATGTTAAAATTAATTTTGCGCCTGTGCTCCAGGTCGGCTGCTTTAACGGTGGTTTTTGCTATAAATGTTTCTGATTGTTGCGACATGTGTATTTTTTTGGTTACCGGCTGTTGAACCTTTATTGAACTTCATTGGTCCCGATAGATATCAGAAATCCGTTCAAATCCGGTAATTCTTATATCTTTTATCGAAGCAAAGATAGAGTTTTGAAAGAAGTTAAATGTATAAAGCAACACAAAAATACCGCCTGCAGGGTATGTGGAAGTTTTTGAGGAACAGTATATTTATTTCTTAAACTAAATTACTTTTTATGAAAAAGCAGCTTGTTCTTTTTATTTGCTCAATGTCATTTGCATTTGGCGTTATAGCTCAGGAATCTGTGAATATGCCAATGATTTTTAAAAATGATGATGGCACTTTCGGCAGCCATAATATTACAAAAGGCGATAAGCTTGTTTACCGGGTAAATGCAGGCGGCAACGAATATGATTTTATAGTAACAGTAGTTAGTGGAAGCAGTAAAGGAGCACTTAATTTTAATTATGAAATGACCAACAGCAAAAAAACTACAGGGCAAGTTTTAATAAGTGCCAATGCCAGAAACAATGCAACCAAATACATCAATTATTTTGCCGGGGGCAAACTTAACTTAACCGATGCAATTACGGTATGGTTGTCTAACAAAAACTTTGGCGATATGGCCAAAAGGAAAACTACCATGCAAATAGATAATAACAGCCCCGAAACTTTTTACCGCCCCGAAAAAGATGAAGCAACCCTGGTAATAAAAATAAAAGGCGAAGATAAAAAGCTGGATGCGTTTATTATTAACAACGCTGCAGATGGCAGGGGTGATAAAACTCTGTGGATTAATTTACTTTCAGATAATGCGTTGATTGTAAAAATGAATCTTGGTTTTACTATTGTGTTAAAAGAAATAAAGTAATTGTTGATGAGTATAACAAGAAACTAAATGAAAGCAATCGTTTTTGGGATATATTTTTTGGCTATCAGCAAAACGATGCTGGCACAGCATTGCCCGTTTGATGGTACGCATTTAATAGCCATTAAAGTAGTTGATAAGCAGGGTAAAATGATTGCAGATTTAAATACTTCTTTTTATTTAATAGAAGTGGATAATCCCATGGCCGATTCCTGTACATCTGCCGCAGGCCTGGTAAAAAAACAATTTTTAAGTAAGGATACATTTATGTTCGGATGTACTGAAAGGTTTAACCGCAATGGCTACGATACCAAATTGATTAGCCGCTTAAAAAATGCGGGTGTTTTTACAAAAGCCAACAGGATGCTTACCATAAACCAGGCAGAAAATACCTGCACCTTAATTGGCAAAAGCGAAACAGTTTATACCAACTATATTTACCGGCAAAGGAAATTTGTAATTGCTTATACCATCAACCGCAAAGAGATTCATAAGCCACTACCTGATGATTTAATTTATGCTTTGTGTACAAATGCAAAGGAAATAGAAAAGTTTAAACCGGTAATAATAAAGTTGTAAACTTATTTCAACACTCCCAACTCTTTACCAATTTTTGTAAACGCTTCAATGGCTTTATCTAAATGCCTTTGCTCATGTGCTGCACTTAGTTGCACACGAATACGTGCCTGGCCTTTTGCCACCACCGGAAAAAAGAAACCGATCACATAAATACCTTCATCTAACAATTTGGCAGCAAAGTTTTGTGCCAGTACGGCATCGTATAGCATAATGGGTACAATGGGATGATCGCCTTGCTTTATATCAAAACCAGCTTCGGTCATTTTTGTGCGAAAGTATTTTGTGTTGCTTTCTAACTGGTCTCTCAATTCGGTTGTTTCGCTCAGCATATCCAGCACAGCAATACTTGCACCAACAATACTTGGAGCTACCGTATTACTAAACAAATAAGGGCGACTGCGTTGCCGAAGCATTTCAATAATTGCTGCACGGCCGCTGGTAAAGCCGCCGCTGGCACCACCAAGTGCTTTGCCGAGTGTGCCGGTTATAATATCTATCCTGCCCATTACATTTCTATACTCATGGGTGCCTCTGCCCGTCTTTCCCAGAAAGCCGCTGCTATGGCATTCATCAATCATAACTATGGCATCATACTTATCTGCTAAATCGCAAATTTTATCCAATTGTGCAATGGTGCCATCCATGCTAAAACTTCCATCGGTTACAATAATGCGGCTGCGCAAATCTTTTGTTTCAATCAGTTTTGCTTCCAGGTCGGCCATATCATTATGGAGGTAACGGTAGCGCTGAGCCTTACACAAACGAACGCCATCAATGATGGATGCATGATTTAAAGTATCAGAAATTATAGCATCTTCTTCACCAAACAAAGGTTCAAAAACACCGCCGTTGGCATCAAATGCAGCGGCGTATAAAATGGTATCTTCTGTGCCTAAAAAATCAGCTAGCTTTTTTTCCAGTTCCTTGTGTATATCCTGCGTACCGCATATAAAACGCACACTGCTCATGCCAAAACCACGTAAGTCAATATACTTTTTTGCAGCGGCTACTACTTTTGGGTGCGATGAAAGCCCGAGATAATTGTTAGCGCAAAAATTAAGCACGGTTTTGCCGTTTACAATAATTTCGGCACCTTGTTCGCTGCTGATGATGCGCTCTTTTTTGGAGAGGCCGGCAGTTTCAATTTCGGTAAGTTCGGTGGCAATGCGGCTTACAAATTTTTCGTTCATATAATTAAGGTTGATTGGGGCAAATTTAGGGGAAAATGGAACGCTGATTGTGAAGATTAAAACTGATTTCGCTGATTTTTGGGCTAGAACATGAAGATATACGCTTAGATAAAAGCTCCATATTAAGGGGGTAAATCCACAGTTCCTAACATTAATCTACTCTAAAAAAGTGCGAAAAATGCACAACAGTTGAGGCTTTCAGCAGTTTTAGCCGGTTTAAAGCAATCTGTTGTTTGGGTGCATTTAAGGTTTGTTTTAGGTTCATTCCTATTTACCGAACGGTTAAGTAATGTTGTTAATTTATGGCCTGTAAGTGATCTGTATGGCCCTTTAATAAAATCAAGCTGGTGGCAGCTTTGCGTTAATTTCATCTACCTTATCCACTAAGGTATTGAGCTGCCTTAATATCAGCAAATCTGTCTCCTTTTTGGCCTTTAAATACTCTGTTTCAGGTTCATTTCCATCATTGGATGTAGTATTGCCTGTAGATTTAGATGTAGATTTTAGTAGTTCTACCAACTCCCCTGATTTTTCAATTAGATGTAGATTTTTCTCCAAATCTATTCGCATTAGCAAGTCTATTGGCACAGCAAATAAATCACTAATAGCAATTAAATTGTTAAAATCAGGTGAAGCTGCATCATTTTCCCAACTTGACCACCTTGTTTGCTTAATTCCGCATCTGTCGGGCATTTCTGACTGTGTCCAGCCTCTTCTTGTTCTTAAAAAGCGAATGTTTTTTGCAAAATTTGTTAATTCCACGGCCTAAATTTTAAAATTTCTTAGCATATAATTTGCTATTACCAATATTATTGCTGTATATTTGCTTCCTCACAAGGGAAGTAACAAATATATGCTAAAAATTACCAAGAAAACAAGTAAAAGGGATAAGCTGAAAGCGATTATAGCTGAAAGACTCGCAAGTAAACACCGGCTAAGTAAACGCAACATCTACATGATTATAGCCGGTGATGTTGAGAACCCCGAAATTTTTAATGAGTATATGGATGGCCGGGAACGCCTAGTTAATGCAGTTGCTGAACTAATACCATTTAATTAAACTTAACTGACTATGAAATTAATTGGCGAAAAGAAAGATTTGTACATAGAGCATAGCGATGTTGTAACTGCCGGTATTGATCCCAACACGGCCCTTTCAGGAAAAGCCAGGGGCAGTAAAAGCTGGATCACCATAAAAGACCCAGATGATCTGCGTAAAAACTTATATCACTGGGAAAGCATGACCACTGCCACAAAGAAAATTATAACCGACCACTTTGGCAATCCCTACGAATTCGTAGTTAACGAACCTCTCAAAAAATTAGTTACTACCGATTATAAAGCACAGGATTTTTTTATTGATTATAGATACGGCCCTGATAATGATAAATCCCTTCCAACCGACCCGTATAACTACATCCAAAAATATACTGAAGCTGCGAGTTGGTTAAATATGATAATCAGAATACACAAAGACAAAGCATTTATAAAAACGGAACTGAAACTAAACAAAGCATCTTTTTGGGATGCCATCGCCAAAGTTATTAAAACCGATAAAATTGAATTGCCAGCAACCTTTAAAGGACTTATGCAAAAAATTGATGAGTACAAAAAAAAGGAGGTTGGATACAAATGCATTATTGACTGGAGATTCGGAAATACAAATAGGGTGTATGTAAATGATGAAGTTTCATTGGCATTGCTGCTTGATATGTTTAAAGATGACCGCCAGTTTGATGATGTATATATCAC
>JAYURR010000136.1:0-11643 GCA_043756605.1 Chitinophagaceae bacterium | reverse complement strand
AATTCAATTCAAATCGTCACCGTTTGTTTTTCGGCTGAAATACATGTCTATTAAGAATTTCAAAGAACTTTTATTTAGTTTTACGGGACACTAATGATTTGAAGTCTGTTTTAATTCTTTTGCAGTTTCCGTCTTTTTTGACTTATCAAAAAAAAGCATTTTGATTGCGATAACTATCATTAACACAGCAAAAACTTTTTTTAAACTTTCCTGCGATATGTTTAATGCCAGCTTGCTGCCAAAAAAACTACCAGCCAAAAATCCAATGGCCAGCAAACCTACAATGCGGTAATCTACATGTCCCTGCTTGTAATATTGCATTACTCCAAAAATACCAACGGGCAGCATAATCAATGCCAGCGAAGTTCCCTGTGCTGTTTTCTGGCTAAAGCCAATAAAATAAACCAGGGCAGGCACTATGATAATGCCACCACCAACACCCACAAGACCGCTGAGCACTCCGGCTGCAATACCTACCACGATGATGATAAGAATAGTTTGCGTATCCATTATTTTATTTTTTGCAATCATTTAGGAAAATTTGTTTTGTACAGTGCAATTGCATCTTCAATTATTTTATAAGCCGCTTCTGCGTTTTGAAACTGATCTATCTCCACTTTTTTATTTTCAAGCACTTTGTACTGCTCAAAATAATTGCGGAGTATGGCAATAAAATGTTTGGGCAGTTCATCCACCGTTTTAATATAGTTTACACCAGGGTCTTTGCTGGCTACTGCAATTATTTTATCATCGGCCACGCCGGTATCAATCATTTGCATGTTGCCTATCACTGTGGCTTCTACCAGGCAAAGCGGTTGAATGCTTTCGCTGCACATCACTAAAATGTCAAGCGGGTCGCCATCTAAACCTAATGTTTGCGGTATAAAGCCATAATTGATTGGGTAATGAAAGGATGAATAAATTACGCGGTCTAATTTTAACAGCCCTGTATTTTTATCTATCTCATATTTTGTACGGGAGCCTTTTGGAATTTCAATAAGGCCGTTAACAACCTGCGGGGCATCATCGCCGTAGTGTGCGCCGTGCCAGGGATGTAGTACAAACATAATTTTAGTTTTGAGTTATGTGTTTTTGGTTTTGTGTTTATCTATCGGCTTTTTTGCTTATCAATAAATCAATTAGCCTTTTGATATTAATTGATAACCAAGCAAAGTAGCAGCAATACCCAACACTACACTTAAAAGAATATAGGTAGCTGCCATCCCAATTTTACCACTTTGCAGCAAACTCATATTCTCTAACGAAAAAGCCGAGAAGGTTGTAAAACCTCCGCAGATGCCGGTTATCAGAAACAGTTTCCAATTATCTGATAAAGTTTCATCTTTAATGCTGATGGCAAAAACAAGCCCGATTATAAAACAGCCAATTATATTTACCGATAGTGTTGCGTATGGAAATGATTTTGATTTAATTAAAAATGAAGTGGCATACCTTACCATAGAACCGATGCTGCCACCCAAACCAACAAGTAATAAATTTTTAAGCATCCTGTTATAAATTTCCGGAGAAGGTATATTTTAAATCCACAAGCCATTTATCGGCTGGCCGTATCAGTTTTAAAATAGTTTTATCGGCAGGTTTGTAACTGTTGCTGTAGTTAAATATAAATACACTATCGGTAACATAATTTTTATCATTAACAATAATGTAGGCTTTTTTATATTCTTCCAGTACGGCCTTATCCTGGCGGTTGTATTGTTTTTGAAACCGCTCAAACATCTGTGAGTTGGTGCTGTCTTTTAAAAGAAACGCTTCAGCTCCTTTAAAATCATTATCAAGTAAATTACGCACAAATGCGTTGGCTACTTCAATATCTGTAACAGGTGTTTTTTTTTGCTCAGAGTTACATGAATACATAAGTGCAGTTAGTGTAATCAGTGTCAGGTATTTTTTTATCATGGCTTAAAGTTAAACATCTTTACTATAAGGCAAAAAAAAGCATTCCGGCTGCAGCGGAATGCTTTTAAAACAGTTTTAATATATTAATGGTTTTCCATTGTATCTTACATAGAATCCATTTTCTCCATACTTTTTTCCATCTTCTTCAAAAACATTTTTAACGAATCAGGATTCATATTTTTCAATTTTTCCAACCCTTTTTCTATATTCTCGCTATCGGGTCCCATATTACCTTTCATGCTGTTAAACATGCCATCTTTACCCGAATTTAAAAGTGAAATTTTCCAGGCACCATCTTCCTTTACCAGGTTAAATGTATGGGTTTCAATTTTTCCATTTTCTGTAACTTCAGCATCTACGGTAGCTTTTTTGCCATCAACCTTCTCATTCTTTAAAGTGTATTTAACATCTTTTACTTTTGCTTTAAATTCGTCTCCCATTTTCGTTTTCATCTTTTTTATGGCATCGGGGTCAACACTGGTAATAAATTTTTCGGCAGTTTCAAGAAAAGCTACATCTTTTTTTGTGATAAACTTTTTAATATCATCCATATTGCCGTTTTTCATTGCTGTAAACATGGCATCAATAGATGCTGTAGGAGAGGTTTGATCTGTTTTAGTGTTACAAGCGGCAAAGCCTGTAACCAGGCAAAGCAGTACAATTATTTTTTTCATACTTGATTATTTTAGTTTGAAGGCTAAAAATAATTTTATTTTTTTGTTTATCATCTTTTTTTATAAAAGAAGCAGTTATAATTTTACTTTGCATATTTTTTTCATAAAAAAAGAGGCATCACCTGATGCCTCTGTATTGAAAGGTTAGTAAGTATTACTTTTTTATGCCGGCTTCTTTTTGTTCTGTAATCCGCACATCATCTTTATTGTATGCTTTAATGATCTGTTTAACCAACCGGTGCCTAACCACATCTTCTTCATCCAGTTCAATATGTGCAATGCCTTCTACATTTTTTAAAATGCGGGTAGCTTTAAACAAACCGCTTTGCTGGTTTTTAGGCAAATCAATTTGGGTAGGGTCGCCGGTTATGATGGCTTTTGCATTGGGCCCTATCCTGGTTAAAAACATTTTTATCTGCAGGTCGTTTGTGTTTTGTGCTTCATCCAGAATTATAAATGCATTATCCAAAGTGCGGCCACGCATGTAGGCAAGTGGCGCAATCTCAATGGTACGGGTGCTCATATAATAACCCAGTTTATCAGCCGGTATCATATCGTCAAGTGCATCATATAATGGGCGTAAATACGGATCAATTTTTTCTTTTAAATCCCCTGGTAAAAAACCAAGGCTCTCGCCGGCCTCAACCGCAGGCCTGGTTAAAATAATTTTTTTAACCGATTTGTTTTTTAATGCCCTTACCGCCAAAGCCACGGCAGTATAGGTTTTGCCGGTACCTGCGGGGCCAATGGCAAACAAAATATCATTTTTATCGCAGGCCTCTACCATCTTTTTTTGATTGGCGGTACGTGCCCTTACCGTTTTACCGTTGGGGCCAAATACCAGCACATCATTGGGGTTACGATCCATAAAATTATCTACTGCCCGTTCATCATCGCCACCCAGTATCTGTTCAAAATAATTGGCACTCATATGGCCGTTGCGTTCAAGATAGCGGAGAATAAGATCAATTTTTTCCCTGGCACCTTCAATTTGTTCCGGGGCTCCGCTTAATTTTACCTGCGTGCCACGACTGAGAATTTTTAAGAGGGGAAATTTCTTTTTCAGAATGTCTAACTTACCGTTGTTTACGCCAAAAAATTCGATAGGGTTTACGGTCTCGAGATTGATGATTGTTTCTGTCAATGAATTTTAGTTTTTGCCACTGTTTTTGTGATGCAATTTAATAGGGCATACATAGCAGCGGTTAGTTATCAATAAAAATACAATTGCTTACTAACTTGTCTCATACCAAATGTAACGAAATGGTTTTAAAAAATCAGGCATTTACTTATCAACAAGATGTTAATATGCAAAAAGTAATTGAGCTAGGTTATTAAAATAACAGTGTTTGTTTTGGCATTGGTTACAAATTTTTAAAGGCCGGCATGTTGTAAATAATTATTGCAGCTATGCAAAACTAAAATTATCGTGTACTAAAAAATCAGCTGAGATTTAATCTTCAATACAATCGTACACACTAAACTCCAGGCCAGGTTTATTATATCCACTAAATATAAAAAGTACTGTTTAATACTTTTGCTGATTTCTACAAATTACAGCGGGGATGTAAAGCCACAAATGTGGGAATAATGTAATCTTTAAGGTTTAATTTATAACTATAAACATCATACTGAAAATATCTTTGCCACTTTTCTATATGTTAATTGGTTTGGCATATGATTTGACTTTTAGTTTTTGAATTAAACCTTTATATGTTATTTACCCAGCAGTGTGTTTATGTAAGTTTTATTGCTTTCTTATTTTTTTCCTGTAATTCAACTGACAAAAAGTACAGCCAAAATAACAATGAGCAGTACGATTTGCAAAACCCTTATGTAATTAAACTTCCTGAATCTCTGGCTGAAATATCGGGTATTGCTTATTATGCGAAAGATACTTCGGTTTTTGCAATAGAAGATGAGCATGGTCTGTTGTATAAAATTAAACTAAACCAGCAGAATGATATCCGAAAATGGCGATTTGATAAAAGACAGGATTTTGAAGATCTGATTTTAAAAGACAGTGTTTTTTATGTATTAATAAGTAATGGAAATATTGAAACTATACGGTTTGGCTTGGGTGATAGTATAGTTACTGCTACTGCAGCTTTTCCTGATGTTGGTAAAAGCAATAATGAATTTGAATCTTTGTATTTTGATGATACACTCACTCAATTTGTTTTGTTGTGTAAGGATTGTGAAGATGATCCCAAAAAACAAATTTCAGCATGGGGTTATAACAGCAGTTCCCAACAGTACACTCCATCTGTATTATTGCTTGATTTATTACCTGTTGATAAAAAACTTGGTGAAAGAAAGCTAAAGATAAAACCATCGGCAACTGCAATAAACCCTGTTAATAACAATCTGTATATTTTAAGTTCCATAAATCACTTATTAATTGTTACAGACAGAGCCGGAAAATTTAAAGAAGTTTTTGAACTTGATCCGGCAATTTATAAACAGGCAGAAGGCATTGCTTTTACGCCCGCCGGAGATATGATCATTTCGAACGAATCGCATGAAACCGGTTTGGCAAACATACTTGTAATTAAGAATAAAAAGAAAGGGCTATGAAAAAACACGGGTTAATATTATGTACCTTTTTGATGGTTTGTAATTTTGTAATGGCACAGGATAGCTTGCAGGCAAGGATTGTATTGATTGGAGATGCAGGCCAGCTTACCAATGGCAGGCACTTTGTTGTATCTGCAGCCAAAAGAAATATACTTTTTGATAAAAAAACAACGGTTATTTTTTTAGGCGATAATTTATACAAAACCGGTTTGCCCGATAATTCGGTACCAACTTACAACACGGCAAAAGCTCCACTCGATTCGCAAATTAATATAGCCGGCAAGAGTGATGTAAAAGTTTATTTTGTACCTGGCAATCACGACTGGGCCAATGGCGGCAGCAATGGATACGAATCTATTTTACGTGTACAATCTTACATTGATATTCTTGGTAATAATAACGTTACGATGTTTCCCCGTGATGGTTGCCCCGGGCCGGTTGAAGCAAAAATAACAGATGATATTACCTTGGTTATGATGGATAGCCAGTGGTGGCTGCATGAGCATGATAAGCCAGGCATAGAATCTGATTGCTCCTATAAAACAAAGGCAGAAGTGCTGGTGCAATTAGAAGATATACTCTCTAAAAATTCAAAAAAAATTGTGTTGCTTGCTATGCATCATCCCTTCAGGACTTACAGTCCGCATGGTGGATATTTTAGCATCAAACAGCACATTTTTCCGTTTACAGATGTTATTCCAAAACTGTATTTTCCTTTGCCATTAATTGGTTCAATCTATCCTTTAACCAGAGCTGTTTTTGGTACCGAGCAAGATCTGAAACATCCGCTGTATCAAACTATGATTAATGAAATAACAAAAGTAGTAAAAGGCCACAGCAATGTTATTTATGTTTCAGGTCACGATCATTCCATTCAATTAATACAGGACAGTAGTTTTAATTACATCGTTAGTGGCAGCGGCAGTAAAAATACCAGGGTATCAAAAAGCAAAAACAGTCTGTATGCCACGGCAGAGTCGGGTTTTGTTACGCTGGAAATTTCAAAAGATAAAAATGTACAGGCGAGTGTTTATGTTGTAGATGGAGATTCATCAAACATGGCTTACACCAATCAGATACTTCAGTTTTCAAAAATACCAGTACCTAAATCAGATACTACCCGACAGCCCGATTACAAATTCAGGGATAGTGCCGTAATATCTGCCAGCGATAAGTACAAAGCAAATGTTGGTTTGCGCAGGGCTTTTTTGGGCAGTAATTACCGCAAAGAATGGAGTACGCCGGTAACTTTTAAAGAATTTAATATACGCAAAGAAAAAGGAGGGCTTACCATAAAAAGCCTGGGCGGTGGCCAGCAAACAAAATCATTACGGCTTACAGATAAAACAGGTGCCGAGTGGACTTTAAGAACCGTTGATAAAGACCCCGAAAAGGCATTGCCCGAAAATTTACGTGGCACTTTGGCCCAGGGTATTGTGCAGGATATGATTTCGGCAGCACACCCGTATGCACCGGTTGTTGTTAGCGAATTGGCAAAAGCCGAAGGGATAATTACTGCACAACCCGAATTCTTTTTTGTGCCCGACGATCCGGCATTGGGAGAATATAGAAAAACTTTTGCCAATACTGTAATGATGCTGGAGCAAAGAGATCCGGGATCTGGCTTTGTTGATACAAAAAGCACTAACAAAGTGCTTAACAAAATGCTGGAAGATAATGACCATCATATTGATCAGGAAAAAGTTTTAAATGCACGTTTGCTTGATATGCTGATTGCAGATTGGGACCGCCATGCTGATCAATGGAAATGGGGCACTTCTGATACAGGCAAAGGAAAATTGTACTATCCAATTCCCCGGGACAGGGATCAGGCATTTTTTAATTCGGACGGGTTGATTTTAAGGTATGCATCCCGCAGGATTATTCCATACATGGAGGGCTTTAAAAAAAATATAAAAAGTATTAACGGACTAAATTATAAAGAACGGGATTTTGACCGCTTTTTTATGAATAACCTTGATGAAGCTGCGTGGAAGCGGATTTCAGAAAATTTTGAAAGCAGGCTTACCAACGAAGTGATACAAAATGCTGTTGCTAAACTTCCACCTGCTATTGCAGCAATTGACTCTGCTTCTATAGCCGGAAAATTAAGAAACAGGAGAGATATATTACCGAAAAAAGCATTGAATTACTATAAATTTATTTCAAAAATTGTTACCGTACCCGGCAGTAACAAAGATGAATATTATCATGTAAAAAAACACCATAGTGGATTGCAACTTACAGTTTATAAAAAAACTGATAAAGCAGATTCAACTACTGTTATGTACAACCGTGTATTTGATGAAAATATTACCAAAGAAATAAGGTTATTTGGATTGAACGGGGATGATAGGTTTGTAATAGATCCGGATGTTGCATCAAAAATTAAATTGCGGATAATTGGTGGAAAGGGTAAAGATACTTTTGACTTGAAAGGCAATACCAGAAATAAAATTTATGATTTATCCCTGGAGAAGAATTATGTGATAAATATGAAGCGGACGAGGAAAAAATTCTCTGCAGATCCAACTGTTAATGAATATCAAACCAACGAATTTGAATATTCCCGTGTTAGGTTTCCGCAGATAAATTTGGGGTATAATGTAGAAGATCAATTACTGGTGGGCTTAGGCTTCTCCCGGCGTACCTATGGTTTCAGAAAAGATCCATATGCCACCGATCAGAAATTAACTACGCTGTATGCACCTGTTGAAGGAGCTTTCCAGATAAGGTATAACGCCGTTGTTAATAAAGTGCTTTTTGGTAGCGATGTGATGTTACACATGCAATATGTAAATCCGATACTCAATAATTTTTTTGGCTTGGGCAACGAAACGGTGTTTAATAAAAATATAGACAGAAAATTTTACAGGGTACGATTTAATTATTTTGAAACCGATCTTGCAATCAGAAAAAGACTAACTAACGTTTTCAGTGTTTCCATAGGGCCAAGTTATTACCGATACAGCAGCAAATACAAAGAAAATGAAAAACGCATTTTAGCAAATCCAGTTGCAATTGGTACCGACTCGGTTTCTATTTATGGCGAAAAAGAATTTTTAGGAGGAAAAGCAAGGCTTGATGTGAGTTATATAAACAATGAAATTTTCCCAACAAGGGGTATAACCTGGTTTAATGAGTTTACAAGCCTTCGGGGTTTTAATGCAAACACGCATGCGCTTACAAAAATAACCAGCGATATGACTATCTATGCAAGTTTGAGTGACCACTCAACTTTATCAGCTATTTTTAGAGCAGGTGGCGGACATATTTTTAGCAAAAATTACGAATATTTTCAGGCCCTTAGTCTTGGCGCAAATAATTATTTAAGAGGTTACCGCAAAAATAGATTCACCGGTACTTCCACTGCTTATGCCAGTACAGAGTTGCGTTTAAGGATATTAAAATCAAAATCTTATATACTGCCCGGAGATGTAGGTGTAATGGGTTTTTACGATGTTGGCCGTGTTTGGCAGCGTGGCGAAGACTCCAGAAAATGGCATAATGGTTATGGTGGCGGGCTTTATTACATTCCCTACAACCTGCTTATGCTATCCTTAACTGCCGGCTTTTCGCCAGAAGACAGGTTGTTTAATTTTAGTGTGGGTACAAAATTTAAACTCATTTTTTAAGCATTAATTATGGATGCAATTAATTTATACAAAAAAGCGGAACAGTACGTAACTACATTGTTTAATGAACATGCAAAACCAGAACTGTTGTTTCATAACCTGCAGCATACCATATCTGTTGTTGAAAGAACAAAGGAAATAGCAGGCCATTATTATTTAAGCGAAAATGATATGCTGGCTGTGTATATAGCTGCCTGGTTTCATGATACAGGATATCTTTTTACCGATCCGCAGCAACACGAAGAAAAAAGTGTTGAACTGATGCAGGAGTTTATGCAACAGCATGCACCATCTGTTAAGTTTACTGATATTATTGCATCCTGCATTATGGCCACACGGCCACCACATGAGCATGATAACCTGCTGAAGGAAATTATATGCGATGCTGACACATACCATCTGGGCACCAACGAGTTTAAAGAAACCAACAGAAAAGTATGGGAAGAGTTTAATGCAACTGGTACCACTGTTACCAAAGAAGAATGGGATTCAAAAACAATTGAGTTATTAAAAAATCATCAGTTTTATACAAAATACTGTAAAGATCTGCTTGAAAAAAGAAAGAAAAAAAATATGAAAAAATTAAAGATAAAGCCAGAGGAAAAAGATAAACCCGAAGAGGTGAAAAACCTCTCAGATTTTGAAAAAGATAAGTCAGGCCTTATGACAAAAGGCATACAGACCATGCTGCGCCTTACTTCCCAAAATCATTTTCACTTAAGTGATATGGCTGATAGTAAAGCCAATATTCTTATATCAGTAAATGCAATCATCATCTCGGTTATTCTGGGAGTATTGATGCGCAAGCTTGAAGAAGCGCCCTATCTGGCTATACCTACTATTATTTTTTTACTGGTATCCCTGGCTACCATTGTTGTATCCATTGTTGCCACACGCCCAAAAATTACTGGCGGAACATTTACCAGCCAGGATATTCTTGATAAAAAAACCAACTTATTATTTTTTGGTAATTTTTATAAATCCTCTTACGATGAGTATAATGGTGCCATGAGGGCAATGATGAGTGATACCGATTACCTGTATGGTTCGCTTATAAAAGATATTTATACACTGGGTACTGTACTTGGCCGAAAATACAAACTGGTAAGGCTTGCTTATAATATTTTTATGATCGGTATTATCGTTTCTGTAATTGCTTTTGCATTGGCAGTATTTATTTTTCATGCAGATAAAGGCACAACAGGTGCAATGACTCCCCCGGCAGGGTCGCCATTTTAAATCTAATTTATGTTGTACAATAGAGATCTTAGTTGGTCGGGATTTAATTTCAGGGTACTGCAGGAAGCTACAGATAAGCAGGTTCCCTTGTTTGAAAGAATGAAATTTCTTTCAATTTTCTCCAGTAACCTCGATGAGTTTTTCAGGGTAAGATACCCTGCTGTAGTAGCTTTAAACAGACTTAATGAAAAAACAAAATTAAAAGCAAGTATTGAAGCATCGGAAGATACTGCAGAAAAAATTCAGCTTGAAGTAAACCGTCAGCTTGAATTTTTTGGAGCTGCACTTACGCAGGAAATTATTCCGGAGTTAAAAAATAATGGAATTGGTTTTTATTACAACACACCCATACGTGCCGAACACCTGCGTGAGATTAAAGAAATTTTTCTTTCCAATGTGCTGGCATTTATCCAGCCAATATTGATAGATGATAAAAGCAGTCATCATTTTATGCCAGAGAATAACCAACTTTATTTTGTGGTAACATTAAAAGAGATGGATCAGGGTACTTTAAAACAGGCTATCATAAATATACCATCTGATAAACTAAAAAGGTTTTACACATTAACGCCACTTGATGGAGTTGAGTATGTTATTTTTCTGGACGACATTATCAGAGAAAACCTGCGGTATATTTTTCCTAAGCTTGAAATATTGGGTGTGTACAGCATTAAGCTTAACCGGGATGCAGAAATGAACCTGAGTGATGAATATAGCGGAGACCTTTTGAATAAGATTGAAAAACAACTGAAAAAAAGAGACATCGGCCTGCCCTCACGTTTTTTGTTTGAAAGCAGTATGCCACGCAACCTGCAGTTGTTTTTAGCCGCAGCTTTTTCTGTAAAGTACGAAGATATGTTTGCCGGCGGAAGGTATCATAACCTCAGCGATCTGTCTTCTTTTCCGGTAACGGATAAAAAACTACAGTTTCAAAAATTTATTCCTTTGGCGTTACCAGAAATTATGGACAGCGGGGATATTTTTAATTTACTGGAGCAACAGGATATTTTGTTGCATCTGCCTTATCAATCTTATAATCCGGTATTATCTTTTTTTAACCAGGCTGCTGTTGATGCAGATGTAACCGATATTTATATAACGCTGTACCGGCTTGCAGCCGATTCGCATATAGTAAACGCACTGATAAGTGCAGCAAAAAATGGCAAGAACGTTGTTGTTTTTATTGAGCTGAAAGCCCGGTTTGATGAAGCTAATAATATTAAATGGAGCCGGGTAATGAAGGAAGCTGGCATCCATCTTATTTACAGTTTGCCACAAATAAAAGTACATTCAAAAATTGCATTGGTTAAGAAAAAAACAGATGGACATCAACTTAGTTATGCTGTATTGAGTACAGGAAATTTTAATGAAGTAACGGCCCGCTTTTATACCGATCACGTAGTGATGACTTCCAACATGCCCATCATTAAAGAACTGCAACAATTATTTTTATTTCTTGAAAAAGGCCGAAATGAAATTGGTGACGCTAAAATAAAATTTAATGAGTTACTGGTATCGCAGTTTAATATGGTTGATGAATTTGAAAAGCGTATAGCTCAGGAAATAAAAAAAGCAAAGAAAGGAATTGCCGCAAGGAT
>JAYURR010000135.1:0-36822 GCA_043756605.1 Chitinophagaceae bacterium | reverse complement strand
TGGGTAATACCATCCACATCAATACCACGTGCAGCCACATCGGTTGCAATTAATAACTGTAAATTTTTACTGCGGAAACGGCCCATCACTTTATCACGCTGTTGTTGCGATAAATCGCCATGCAACGCTTCAATTTCGTAACCAGCTTTTGCCAAACGCTCACTAACTTCCTGTGCATCTGCCTTTGTACGGGTGAAGATGATGCCATACATGCCGGGGTTAAAATCTATCAAACGCTTTAATGCTTCGTAACGCTGACTGGCAGGCACTACAAAAAACTGGTGATCAATATTTACGTTACCGCTGTTCTTTTTACCAACCGTAACTTCCTTAGGGTTTTCCATGTAGTTTTTGCTGATGGCCCTAACTTCCGGTGGCATGGTAGCACTAAATAACCAGGTACTCTCCCGGTTAATGGTATTCTTCAATACAAAATCAATATCATCTCTAAAGCCCATGTTCAGCATTTCATCGGCCTCATCAAGCACTACATATTTTACTTTTTGCAGGTCGATGGCTTTACGTTCAATTAAATCAATTAAACGGCCGGGTGTTGCCACAACAATGTGTACGCCTCTTTTAAGGTTGCGTATCTGCATCATAATGGATGCACCGCCATACACCGCTTCGGTAATAATATTTTTGTTGTGTTTTTTAAAGTTCTCCAGGTCGTTGGTAATTTGCAAACACAGTTCACGTGTTGGGCAAACTATTAATGCCTGCGGATGACGCTGTGTGCCATCAATTAATTGTAAAAGCGGCAAGCCAAAAGCAGCGGTTTTACCAGTACCGGTTTGTGCCAGACCAATAAAATCGGTTGTGCCCGATAATAGAACAGGGATGGCTTTTACCTGTATTTCTGTTGGGGTTTCAAATCCAAGGTCGGTAACAGATTGTACCAACTGTTCGTTAAGCCCTAAGGCCTCAAATGCATTCATGTAAATTGTTTTGCGATAGCCACATGTAAATTTCCGGTGTGCTTAACTCTTTGGAGTTACCGGAATGTCATGCTTTGGCCGTTGGAAAAAAGTCAGGGAAATCAAATCATCCCGCTAAAAAGTCTATGTTCAACAGCAACTGAGCATGTCATGTAATTCTCAGTTTTTAAATAATCGCCGCAAAGGTAGGCTATTTATTTTCATTTTTGGCATGTTATGAGTTCTTATATATTATCTGTCATCAAATACTGCAATTTTAACCAACTATTAAACTAAATTTGGTTTTTGCAATCTAAAACCAGCTAACTCAACCCTTATGTGCAAATACCTGCTGTTGCTTTGCTTTTCATGTATTGCATTATCTGCATTGGCGCAAACCGATACTTTAAGTAAGGAAGATAAACACCTGCTAGATTCGATGTTTAAAAACGACGAGTTTATTAAGCTGATGAAGAAAGATAAAAATTACCTGGATGTTGCTGTTGGCATTACGAATGGCGCTTTCAGTTCCAATAATAATGCGGCTAATGCAACGGGGGTTGATAAACAACTGATTTATACACCGGCAATAACTTACCGCTTAAAAAATGGTTTAAGTTTTGGCGTATCGGCCTTTGTAACCGGCGATAGCAGCGGCAAACCAGAAATATACCAAACTGGCCTTACAGCCGGTTACGATTATTATGGTAAAACAATTTATGCAGGTGGCAGTTATACAAGATATTTAAGCAATCAGAACAAGTACAACAGCAAATCGCTTTACCAGAACGATCTGTACGCTTATATAAAACTGGCGAAAGGGATTTTACAGCCCGGCATAAGCGTAGGATATGTATCTGGCAAGTACAAAGAAATAAATCCCATTATTTTTAAAAGGCAGGTCCGTAATTCCAATCCACCCCGTGATACAACAATTTTTTTAAAAGATTCAACGGATAATGTAACAAGCTATTTTTCTGTATCAGCCAGTGTTGGGCACGATTTTGCTTTCTATAATCTGTTTTCAAACAAGGATGAATTGGATTTTATACCAACACTGATATTAAATATGGGCAGCGATAAACTAACACAAACTCATACCAACAAGGTATTTAACCTGCCTGCGTTAAGCAAGAGAAAGAAATCTGATTATTCCAATAAATTTCAATTGCAGTCTGTGGCAGCATCGCTGGATTTTACGTTTATGATAAAAAAGTTTTTTATACAACCCATTGTATATTTTGATTATTATCTTCCTGAAACTACAGAGAACCGTTTCAGCACTATTTTTTCTGTAACGGCAGGCGTTTCGTTTTAAAGTATGCGCTCTTAACATAAGTTTGTAAAATAATCTTCATCGTTGGCATATAACTTGGTATAAATCTACTAACTAAAATTTTTTTATTTATGAAAACAAAACTCTTAACCCTGGCAATTGTTTGCTTAACGGCGGGTGCAGCCAATGCACAAAAACTACATATCGGTTTTAAAGGTGGTGCCAACATCAATAAGCTTACCGGTAAGTCTTTCGAAGATCAATTCTCTTTCGGTTACCATGTAGGTGGCTTTGTTTCTGTAGGCCTGGGTGGCAAATTTGCCATACAGCCTGAGCTGCTTTTTAACCAGATAAATGTAGATACATCTGATAATTACAGTACCGTTTATCAATTTAATAAAGTAAGTAAAGTACAGTTGAAATATATGAGTATTCCTATTTTACTTAATTACAAACCCATAAAATACCTTACAATTCAGGCAGGGCCTCAGTTTGGCATACTTACAAACAAAAGCAAAACCTTAATGCAGAATGGTAAAGAGGCATTTAAGAGCGGAGACTTTAGTATGTTGGCTGGCGCACAGGTTAATATTGGTCATCTGAATATTTATGGCCGTTATGCTGTGGGCCTTAGTAATTTAAATGATATTGATAATAAAGAAAAGTGGAAGAGCCAGAGTGTACAAATTGGCGTAGGGTTTACTTTATAATTTGAGTTACTGCTTTGCCAATTCGATAGCTATCGGATTGGCAAAGCTTATAAATCGTGTGAAAGTCTTTTTATGGACGTATGATGGTGAGAGAGCCATCTGCGTTTACTTTTACAATAGCAGATGGTGATGCTGCAGTTACATCATCCTGTCGGTGTTGCACTATATAGTCAACACCGTTTTTTATTTCATAATCTACATCTTCAAAAATGGCAGGCGAAGGATAGCCCGAAATATTAGCAGAGGTAGATACAAGCGGTTTACCAAAACGGGTGATAAGTTTTTTACAAAAGGCATTGCTTGTTATACGAATTCCAATAGAGCCATCACCCTGTATCATATTTTTGGCAAGATTGATGCCGCCTTCATAAATAAATGTGGTGGGTTTATTAATGCCTTTTATGTAATCAAATATTTTTGCATCGGGCTGAGTAACATATTTTATAATCTCGTTTTCATCCGCCAGTAAAACAATCATACTTTTTTCATCAGATCGTTTTTTAAGTGCATAAATTTTTGCAACGGCATTTTCGTTGGTAGCATCGCAGCCAATGCCCCAAACAGTATCGGTAGGGTAAAGTATGATGCCGCCAGATTGTAAAACGCTTATTGCTTCTTCAATGTCAGTATCAAAATTCATGGTTTGTTTTTATTTTAAAATATTGCTTACTGCCGAAATTATTACATTTTCATCCATCCTAACTAAACATTGCGGCACGCCATAAATTTTGCAGGTGTTACTTACACAAGGCTCACAGGGCAGTTGCCCCAGCCTTATGATGGTTCGGTTATTTTTATTGTATGGTGCAGTATTATTTTCGTTGCCGGCACCAAACAAAACAATGGTTTGCACGCCCAGCGCATTGGCAACGTGAGCTGGGCCGCTATCAGTGGTTAATAAGGCAGCGCTGCCTGCAAATAATTGCATTAGTTCTGGTAAACTGGTTTTGCCTGCTTTGTTGCTGATATTATTTTTATGTGGCAGCGCATTGAAAACATCTTCCACAAAAGCCGCTTCTTTATTGCTGCTCACTAAAATTATCGGGTTGTTTATTTTATTACGCAGTGCTGTAATAATGCTGATGGCTTTCTCTTTTGGCAGCCTGCGTGATACGGCTTCTGAATTAATGTTGATAATGATGGCATCTGTTTTTTCTGCCGCAGGCAAAAACAATTTTACGGGTGGCACAGCAATTTCTTTTTTGGTAAATTGTTTTAAAAGATTAACATATTCTTCAACCCGATGCAGGTTTTTTTGCTTTGCATAAGCATTTGTTAAAAAAACTGACCGCAGTTCTTTTTTAAAACCAACCCGTTGTTTGGCGGCAATAGCCCGGCCCATAATGGCAGATGAAAAAGAATCGGGCAGGCAAAAGAAAATATCATATTTTTTTTGTGCAGCAATCATTTTTCCAAACTTCCAGGCGCCGGTAATTCCCTTGTAATCCTCTTTACAAAAAATAAAACGCTGACTGTGTATGGGAAAATAATCCAGCAAAAAATCAATGCCCTTTTTGGCCACTAGTTCAATGCTGGCATGCGGATACTCATTTTTTACGGCTTGTACAAATGCCGTACTCATAACCAGATCTCCCAGCCAGTTGGGCAAACGAATAAGGATGTTCATGGGTGTAAAATACATTCAATTTTAAATATAGCTGAAAAATTAAGCCACGAATGTCACTAATTGTAACGAATTATATTCGTGTTCATTCGTGTAATTAGAGGCAAAAAAACTCAGCAAAGCTGAGGGCAATTTTTTCTTATGCTTATTTAACTAAGTTTGTAAAAAATAAAAGCATGGAATTAAAAGAACAAATACTGGTTGCATGGGCCAATCGTGATTTATTAAAAGATGAAGTTTATGCCAATGCGGTACGCAGCGTTATTGAAGAAGTTGATAAAGGGAGATTAAGAACGGCAGCTCCAATAGACGGCGGCTGGGAAGTAAATGAATGGGTTAAACAAGCCATACTTATGTATTTTGCTATACAGCAGATGCAAACTTTTACTTTGCCGCCTTTTGAGTTTTATGATAAAATGAAATTGAAATCGGATTATGCATCGCTGGGTGTAAGGGCCGTGCCGCATGCCGTTGCACGCTATGGTGCTTTTTTGGGCCGCAATGTTGTGCTGATGCCCAGTTATGTAAACATTGGCGCTTATGTAGATGAGGGCACGATGGTGGATACCTGGGCAACCGTAGGCAGTTGTGCACAGATAGGCAAGGGCGTACACCTGAGTGGTGGCGTGGGTATTGGCGGTGTACTGGAGCCGCTGCAGGCCAGTCCCGTAATTATTGAAGATGGATGTTTTATTGGCAGCCGTTGCATTGTTGTGGAAGGGGTTAGGGTAGAGAAAGAAGCCGTGCTGGGTGCTAATGTGGTGCTTACCCAATCAACAAAAATTATAGATGTGAGCGGTGCGGAGCCGATAGAAATGAAAGGCATAGTACCTGCCCGCAGTGTGGTGATACCGGGCAGTTATACCAAAAAATTTCCGGCAGGCGAGTTTGGCGTAGGCTGTGCATTAATTATTGGACAGCGCAAACCCAGTACCGATTTAAAAACAAGTTTAAATGATGCGTTGAGGGATTTTAATGTATCGGTTTAAAATAAAAGTTTAAAGGTTTAAGGTTTAAAACGTTTAAGGTTTGCAGACTTCAATTATATTTGCACTCCCTTAATTGTTTTACGTTTCTACGGATTAACAAATTAAAGGAATAACACCTGAATGCCCAGATGGCGAAATTGGTAGACGCACTGCCTTCAGGTGGCAGCGTTCGCAAGGATGTGCAAGTTCGAATCTTGTTCTGGGCACAAAGCCGTTTCTTTAGTGAGACGGCTTTTGTATGAATATGCTTTACCCGGATGTAAGGTTGGTGCCAGTTAGGCATTAAGATGGGGGCAAAGCATGTTTTCTACATTAACCCTCGGTTGTTTTATGAAATTTTGGGCAATTTAAAAGTTAGAGATATTTGTTTTCAACATTCATTTTCGTCTGCTTGCCATTGCAATTAAACTACTATAAAATTTTCTGCAAAAAGTATTAAACAAATGGCTTTTGAGGTTGTTTGTTTGTTTGTATTTGAAATCTTAAACGGATTTATTAAAAACAGAATCAAAACAAGCAAACCTTAAATGGCATTTGAAACAGATTATAAAACCATTCTTGAATACATTGATACCATTGATCCTTTGCAATATGCCAAAACCCGTAACTATATTGATGGTACAGTAACCAGGTTGTCTCCCTATATTTCGAGAGGTGTTATAAGTACCAAACAATTGCTGGCGGCTGTGTTGCAAAAAAATTATCAAATTAAAACCATAGAATCTTTTGTAAAAGAATTATGCTGGCGTGATTATTTTCAAAGAGTAGCACAGGTAAAAAATATCAATCAGGATATTAAACAAACCCAACAGCCTGTTGCAAATTTTGCCATACCTAATGCTGTTTTAAATGCAACTACAGGCATAGCTGGTATTGATGATGCAATTAAACAATTATATCAAACCGGTTACATGCACAATCATTGCCGGATGTACACGGCATCGCTGGTTTGCAACGTAGCACAATCGCACTGGCTGCAACCTGCGCAATGGATGTACTATCATTTGCTGGATGGAGATTGGGCCAGCAATGCCTGTAGCTGGCAATGGGTTGCAGGTGCCAACAGCAGTAAAAAATATTATGCCAATCAGGACAACATAAATAAATATACCCACACAAATCAGTCAGGCACTTACCTGGATAAACCCTATGAAGCTTTTGAAGCAATGGAAATACCTGCACAACTATCAGCTACTCAAAATTTTATTGCCAAAACTGAGTTACCAGATTCTGAAACAATAAATGTTGATTCAGGCTTGCCAACTTTTATTTACAATTATTATAATCTTGATCCGCTGTGGCATAAAGATGAGCCTGGTAATCGTATTTTACTGATAGAGCCCGATTTTTTTGCCGAATATCCGGTAAGTAAAAAGGGTATCAATTTTATGTTGGCATTAAGCAAAAATATAAATGGCATACAGATTTATGTAGGTTCATTTAAATCGCTTACAGATAAGTTTGATTTGCAAAAGATTTATTACAAAGAGCATCCGTTTAATAAACGATATACCGGAACTGAAGAAGCAAGAGACTGGATGGTGGAAGCTGTATCTGGTTATTATCCTTCATTCTTTGCATATTGGAAAAAGGCAGAAAAGTATTTACACAAATAAAATAGAAAAATGATTTTAACTACTCATGATCTTGAGCAATTTGAGCAACGTTACCGCACGGCATTTGTAAATTCGTTAGCTGGTTTCAGGCAGGCAGTATTGGTAGGTACCAGGTCGGTGGAAGGTTGTACCAACCTGGCTATCTTTAATTCACTGATACACCTGGGGGCCAATCCTGCCTTGTTTGGATTAATTAACAGGCCAGATAGTGTGCAAAGAGATACATTGCAAAACCTGATGGATACAAAAGAATATACCCTGAATTTTGTAAAAGCATCTGACTATAAAAAAGCACATCAAACATCAGCCCGTTATGCCAAAGGTATTTCTGAATTTGAACAGGTTGGTTTTTCCCCTTATTATCATCCTTGCTGCAAGGCACCTTTTGTTGAAAATGCGCTTGTTAAAATTGCTATGAAGTTTGAGGAGCGTATTAACATTGCTTTAAATGGTACTGTACTTATTATTGGCAGTGTAATGCAGGTTGATATTGATGATGAAATTGTAGGGCCGGATGGATTTATTTCTTTATCTGATGCTGAGGTTTTAATAAGCCAAGGTTTGGATGCTTACTTTATAGCCAAGCCTGTTGGCCGGCTTGCTTATGCAAAGCCATAATTTTTTTAACTATTTTTTCAACAGTATAACAAATATGCAAGGCACCGGCATCATTTTTCCGCACCAGTTATTTGAGCATAATAAACTCATCCTAAAATGTAATACTATTTACCTGGTAGAAGAGTTTTTATTTTTCCACCAATATAATTTTCACAAACAAAAAATTGCTTTTCACCGGGCCAGCATGAAATTTTATGAAAATTATCTGCGGTTGAAAAACTGTAAAGTAATTTATATTGATGCATTTGATAAATTGGCTGATATCCGGCTGCTTATTGCTCACCTGGCAAAAGCAGGCGTAAAGCAATTTGAATATATTGATACAACTGATAACTGGCTGGAGCAACGTATCAGCAAGGCCTGCAACAATTCCGGGATTGCAGTAACTAAAAATATCTCCCCTTCATTTTTAAATACGCCCGATGATATTGAAGCTTATTTTATCAATAAGAAAAAAATGTTTCAAACAGATTTTTATAAATTTCAGCGGCAGCGGTTAAACATATTATTAGATGATGAGCAAAAACCAATCGGCGGCAAATGGACTTACGATGATGAGAACCGGTTAAAATATCCCAAAACAAAAACTCCGCCCAAAACAGCATTTTTAAAAGCCAATAACTTTTGCGAAGAAGCTGTTGCTTACACCCAAAAATATTTTAAGAGTAATTATGGTATTTTAAATAATAAATTTATTTATCCAACAACTTTTACCGAAAGTAAAAAATGGCTAAATGATTTTTTTAAAAGCAGGTTTTCAGAATTCGGCCCTTACGAAGATGCTATTGTTGCAGGTGAAAATATTCTGCATCACAGCGTGCTAACGCCCATGCTGAATGCAGGTTTGCTTACACCACAATTTATTATTGATGAAGCTTTGCAATATGCCGTTAACAACAAAATACCCATAAATTCTTTAGAAGGTTTTATCAGGCAAATAACAGGTTGGCGGGAATTTATAAGAGCGGTTTATCAACTTAAAGGAACCGAAGAACGTACCAGAAATTACTGGGGCTTTACCCGTAAAATACCTGCATCTTTCTGGAACGGAACTACCGGAATTGAGCCTGTGGATATTACCATAAAAAAAGTGCTTGAAACGGGTTATTGCCATCATATTGAACGTTTGATGGTACTGGGTAATTTTATGCTTTTATGCGAATTTGATCCCGATGAAGTTTACCGCTGGTTTATGGAAATCTTTATAGATGCATATGATTGGGTAATGGTGCCCAACGTTTATGGTATGAGCCAGTTTGCGGATGGAGGGTTGATGGCAACCAAGCCTTACATTAGCGGCAGTAATTATTTAATGAAAATGAGTGATTATAAAAAGGGCGACTGGCAACAGGTTTGGGATGGATTGTTTTGGCGGTTTATGCATACACACAGAAAGTTTTTTCTGCAAAACCCAAGGCTGGGCATGCTTGTAAATACTTTTGATAAAATGGCTGAAGCTAAACAGCAGAGCCATCTAAAAAATGCTGAAGCTTTTCTCAATTCTCTTTAAATTATTCAATACTGCAAAATCAATTTTTAAAAATTTACACCCGTAGTTTACATTTGCACTATGCCAAAACCTGTTATCTGCATCGGGGCATCTTTTATAGATGAACTTTTTCATGCAAAAGAAGAAATGCTGCTTGCCACCACCAACGATGCCGTGGTTACAAAAACTGCCGGTGGCGTAAGCCGCAATATTGCTCATCAATTATCTTTACTGGGTGTGCCGGTGCAACTCATCAGCGTGTTTGGAGATGATAGTGATGGCGACTGGCTTAAGCAGGTTTGTACCCAGGCTGGCGTGTTGCTGGATGGATCTATAACCAAAGCAGGGTTATCGGGAAAATACACTGGCATTCTCAATGTGGATGGATCTTTGTTCTCAGCTTTTTTAACCAATGCTGCACTGCAATTAATAACGCCCGATCATCTTAATAAAAACAAAGAACTTTTAAGCACCGCATCTTATTTACTGGCCGATGCTAATATTAATGTAGATACGGCTGAGTGGCTGCTTGCCTTCAGCAAACAAACAGGTATTCCTTTTGTGATAGAGCCGGTATCGGTACCACCCGCAAAAAAATTCAGAAATATTAATTTAGATGGATTGTATTTGATAACACCCAACGAAGATGAGCTTCCGGTGCTTTGCAACAAAAATGCTTTTTTTACGCAACAGCAAATAGAAGAGTTGCTCAACAAAGGCATAAAACATATCTGGCTGCATAATGGCAAACATGGCTCGGCATTATACAGTAAAGAAAAATCAATTACACTGCATGCACCGGTTATAGAGGTGGTTGATTGCACTGGTGCAGGTGATGGTTCTTTATCCGGATATATTTTAGGAAAATATCTTGGTAAAGATGATATGGATTGCCTGAAACTGGCCCATACTTTATCGGTAGAAATTTTGCAGGTAAACGGTGCCATAGCCACACATCTTACACAGGAAAAATTGATAAATCTGGTTACCAAATATTATCCCGATTGATGAATAATTTTTTAGAAATTAATGAAGAAGTAAAAGAAGCCCTTGCAAAAGGCCGGTCCGTGGTGGCTTTAGAGAGTACCATTATTGCGCATGGCATGCCTTACCCAAAAAATGTGGAAACTGCTTTGGCGGTAGAAGATGTGGTTAGAGCAAACGGAGCTACACCCGCTACCATCGCCATTTTTAATGGTAAATGCCATGTAGGTTTAACAGGAGAGCAATTAGAATACTTTGGTAATGCAAAAGATGTTTGGAAAGTGAGCCTGCGTGATATGCCCTATGTTATCAGCAAAAATTTATATGGTGCAACCACCGTTGCTGCAACCATGCGTATTGCTGCAATGGCGGGTATAAAAATATTTGTTACCGGTGGTATTGGTGGTGTGCATCGTGGTGCAGAAAAGAGCATGGATATTTCTGCCGACCTTACCGAGATGGCCCAGACATCGGTTGCAGTGGTATCTGCAGGTGTAAAATCTATTTTAGATATTGGATTAACGCTGGAATATCTGGAAACAAAAGGAATACCCGTTGTTAGTTTTGGGCAAGATGAATTTCCGGGTTTTTACTCCCGCTGCAGCGGATACAAATCGCCTTTGAGGTTGGATACTGCAAAAGAAATTGCCATGATGCTTGATGCCAAATGGAAACTTGGTTTGGCAGGTGCTGTGTTAATTGCAAACCCCATTCCGCAGCAGTTTGAAATTGCTGCTGATGAAATGGAAATACACATACAAAGCGCATTGGATGCAGCTGCAGCAAAAAATATTCTGGGTAAAGAAATTACACCTTTTATATTAAAGTACATAGCCGAACACAGCCATGGCGAAAGCCTGGAAACAAATATTGCATTGATAAAACACAATGCAAAAGTTGGTACGGAGTTAGCGGTTGCGTATGCTGCATTATCATAAATTTATTAACAGAATTTTTAATTCTTTTTGGTTAAGAAGAAAAAAATATTAAATAATAATACGCTTATGAATCTACCCACACAAATGGCTAAGCATTTTAAAGAAGTTTTTTTTGGAGGCAACTGGACCTCTGTAAATCTTAAACAAACTGTAGCAGGTATAACCTGGCAACATGCCACAGCAACTGTGCATGGCTTTAACAACATAGCTGCACTTGTGTACCACATCAACTATTATGTAAGTGCAGTTAAAAATGTGTTTGAAGGAGCAGTGCTTGAAGCCCATGATAAATTTAGTTTCGATCTTCCATCAATAACATCCGAAACAGATTGGCAAAACCCGCTTGATAAAACTTTTGCCGATGCTGAAAGTTTTGCCAGCCTGGTTCAACAGTTTCCTGCAGATATAATGGGAGAAATATTTGTTGATGAAAAATACGGTACATACTACCGCAATATCCACGGTATTATTGAGCATACACATTATCACCTGGGGCAAATTACGCTGATAAAAAAAATGGTTTTTTCTGCAGGTTTTAATGCACAGTCAGCTTAACAACCAATTAATTGCCATGCAACCATTTTCATTTATTTTTGTTCTTAGTTTAATTTAAACAAACAACGTATTACATGAAAAAACAATTATTGATACTAACTCTTGCATTGATATTTTGTCTGCAGCTAACCGCACAAACCTATAAAATTGATACTTCTAAAATAACTTTTGAAAATGCTGAGCGCCCTTGCTTTAAGGTAAAGTACGATGCAAGCCCTAAGGCAGTAAAAAAAGCATGGGACGATTATTTTAAAAAGAACTACGATGTAAAAGTAAAAGGTATTGGCTTTTTAACCAATAAAGAAATTATTACTGCCACAGATATAAGCCTGGTGCCAGTTTCAGACAAAAGGATGAATATGTATGCAGCTGTGGTAGATGCGCCAGGAGAAAGATCGGAACTGAGTTATTTTATGAGCTTTGGGTATGATTTTTTTATTGGCCCCGAAAATTATCCAACAGAATTTACAGCAATGAAAAAACTGCTGAACGATTTTAGTGTAGAGTTTCTCACCGATTTTTATTATTCAGAAGCATCACGCATGACGAGTGAAATACGAGGACTGGAAAAAGACATCAGCAAAAACAATAAGAGTATTAAAAAGAATACCAAAAAGGCCCGTAAAGAATCTAGAGAAGTTGCCAGTGGTTTAAGTGCTAAAAACACTTCGATGGAGATGGAGAATAACCAGGCTAAAAAGAAAATTGAAGAACTTGCTTTGGCCATTGAAAATATTAAAGTAAAGCAGGCTGGAATTACCAGAAATTAAAAATTTATTTTACGGGCTTGTATTCAAATACCAGCACGGCATTTTCTTCCAGGCTGGCACTGGCAAATAATTCGTAACGCTTAGCGCCTGCGGTAATAACAACCAATGCAGTGTTGGGCGGTATGCTGCCCAGGTTTTCGGCAAATAAAATTATTTCGTGGCGGGTTTTATTTTCGTCCAGTTCTATATTCAGTTCAATTCCTTTTTCTGATAGCAGTTGATGTGTTAGTAACATTTTACCATTGTACAAAATACTAACCGTATCGCCATCCACAATGGCATTATCGTACACCTTTAAATTAATGGTTTTTACATTTACTTCAATACGGCTTTGCTCAATATTTTTTCGTTGAGTTATTGTTTTGGGTAAAGCAATACTATCTTTTTTTACAGGAGGTTTTATAACAACGGGTGGTAAACTGTCTGTTGGTTTTTGGGGTATAGTGATTTTTACAACGGGCGGCAGACTGTCTTTTTTCATAGGTGGAGGATTGATTTTAAAAGCACTGTCTGTCTGCTTTTTATCCCGGGCAATACAATCCTTCATCAATTCCGTTATTTCATTGGGTTGGTTGGATACTTTTTTTAAGCTCACGTACCATATAGTGTCTTTTTCTTCCTCTTCAGATTGGTAATAATTATCTGTTCTAAAATCGTTGTAAGATCTTTGACCATAATTTTCATTTAAAGTTGGGGCTTTATATCTTGCCGGAATTTGTTCTAGTATTTGAACACGTCTGAATTTTATATAATCAAGTTGTAGCTTCATTAAAAAATGATCGCCTGATGTTTGTAAAAAATATTTGCCTTCAATAATTAATTTCCCGATTTTTTTATCGTAGTAGCCTTCAAAAAAAGCCTTACAAAAACTGGTGCTGTCTTTTTTTATATGATCACGGGTATAACCACAAATTTTATTGCCTGTTTGTAAAATATTAAGCTGTAAAAACTGATCGTTACCAAGGTCTCCTTCCCAGGTGCCCGTTAAATTTTGTGCCCGTAAATTAATTGTCAGCAAGATAAGTGCAGAAAGAATAATATGGCGAAGTGTTAAATGCATTGCCTACTAAATGTACGAAAAAAAATTAGAGGAAAAGCTAAGTGTGTACGTATATTGGCCCGCTGATGTAGCTGGGTTTAAAAAATATTCTGCGTAATCTGCGGCCAATTTAATTTACGCACTCAACCAAATTAACCAGCTCTTTAATAATTCTTGTCAGTTCTTTTTTGCGGGCCTTCACTTCTTCCATCTTTTCAAAATACATCATCCGCCGGTCTTTATAATCACCTTCTAAAAGAGCAGATTTTATCTTTACAATAGCAGGATGATGAAATATTAGATGTACATGCTGCGTTGCTTTTACATGAATAGTGGCCAAATCATCTGTATAAAAAAAACTGGGGGCATTCCATTTTACACGTTCTGCAATTTTTTTATTTAGTTTGATGATGGCTCTCACAGCTTCAATTTCAGCCTTAAGCGGATGCTCAAGCTGTTTCATAAAATCGTTTACTTCCTCAGTTTTATTTTCGGTGTTCATTTAATATAAATCTGCAGCCGTATATTATTTACAACTGCCTTAAAATTTATAGTAAAGTAACATTTTTTATTTAAAAAGCTTTGGCCAGTTTAAATCTGCATTTTTTTTAAGGATAGACTCGTTTTTATTCCAGTCTTTTAAAGTATTTGTAAAAAAGCGGTTGTAAAAAAGGTAGAGTTTACCATTTACTATTTTAAAACTTTCCGGATCAATAGAAACCTTTTCGCTGCTGTTACCCATGGCATAGGCACACCAGCCGCCATACTCAGGTTCGTATTTAAAAGGCGCAGCTTTAAAAAGATCTTTATTTGCCGCAGAAGAAAAATAATACACAATGCCCTGGTGCGATACAGCCAGTTCTTTTTTGCCTTTGATGGCTTTGTTTTGTGTAAAATAAGCTACCGGATCGTAGCCATTTATAGCAATGCCGCTTTCCAGATTAAAATGCTTTTTACGCAATGCTGAAGCTTCTTGTGCAGTTGTGGATAAGCTGAAAAAGGCCAGCAGGGTTAAACCTAATAAGTATTTCATTCTGTTTTATATTTAAAATGTGAAGTTATAGGGTAGATTGCTGGTTTAGTGTCGGATAAATGACAGGTAATTAACTTTACAATTATTTAACATCTGCCGAAACCTTTATGATTTTAACTCCGTAATTTACCTGTTAAATTTTAATGTTTATTTTGTTAATGTCGCATACCAGACAATAAACGTTTAAAAAGCAGCCTACAATTGCATTTAAAATATAAAAAAATGGCTAAAACAATTTTTATCTGGGTTTTAAGAATTCTGGCAGCGGTAATACTTTTGCAAACTTTATATTTTAAATTTACGGCGCATCCACAATCAGTAAAATTATTTACCATATTGGGGATGGAGCCATGGGGCCGTGTTGGAACCGGCATTTGCGAACTGGTAGCCTCCATACTGATTTTAATACCCCGTACCACTTTGTTGGGTGCTTTAATGGGGCTTGGTTTAATGGCGGGTGCAATTTTTTTCCATCTAACCAAATTGGGTATTATCTTTGAGGGAGATGCAGGATTGTTTGCTTATGCGGTAATTACATTTGTTTGCTGCCTGGTTTTAATCATCATCTACCGCAAAAATATACCACAACTTTTAAAACTTAAATTTTGACAAGCGTTTTTAATAAATCTGCCGAAGCATTAAACAGCCTGATAAATGTGTTGGAGCAATTGCCTGACACCGGCAGTTATACCAATCCATGCGAAACATTAAGCAATGCAACCATTGGCCAGCATACCAGGCATATTATTGAATTGTACCAGTGCCTGCTTGCCGGTTATCCATCTGCAAAAATAAATTACGACGAACGTAAACGTAACCCGCTTTACGAAAACGACATTGCGGCATCTGTTGATGTTATAAAAGAAATTCAGCAAAACCTGAAGCAGCCAGATAAGCAGGTTAATATATTTTGTGGAACAAATGATAATTCAGTTTGCATAGAATCAAATTACTACCGGGAGGTATTATACAACCTGGAGCATTGCATACACCACCAGGCATTAATTAAAGTAGCCTTGCTCTCCATTAAAAACATCAATATAGATGCTGGCTTTGGCGTAGCTCCATCAACTTTACAACACCGAGAGGAATGTGCACAGTAAGTTTTGTGCGGACGAAAGGTTCCGTAATTATTACTTCAAACAGGGATGAACATATACAGCGTGAAAATGCTGCTGCACCTGCCTTTCACATCTTGCCCAATAAAAAAATAATTTTCCCTAAAGATGCCCGTGCAGGAGGAACCTGGTTTGCCGCAGCAGATAATGGAACAATTGCTGTATTGCTGAATGGTGCTTTTAAAAAGCATATTGCAAAACCGCCATACCGCAAAAGTCGTGGGTTAATTTTGCTTGAAATTATAGAGGCCGATAAACCACTTTCGTTTTTTAATGCCTTGAATCTGCATAACATTGAACCCTTTACTGTTGTATTTTATCAGCCGGGCAAACTGCATGAATTGAGATGGGATGGAATTGATAAATATGAAAAAAAATTGGATATTGCAGCCAATTATATCTGGTCATCATCAACTTTATATGCAGATGAAATAATTAAGCGACGTGACGATTTATTTCAACAGTTCATCAATGCTACTACTGGTATAACAGCTTCAGGTATTCACAATTTTCACAACAACAATAATGGCGATATCGAAAACGGATTTGTTATTGACAGAGAAACCGGCATGAAAACTTTCAGCATTACCCAGGCTGTTTTACATTACAATGCTATAAATTTTTTATATACTGATCTGTTACAACAAAGGCAATACTCCGAAACAATGTCAATCAACAAAGCTGCAATAAATATTTAAGTGAAGCAATTAAAACTCTTTATTCATAAACTTACACATTGGGAGTACTGGCCGTTTGATGTTGTATATTTTCCCATGTATTTTGTATGGTTTTATTATGCTGCCAGAGCAAAGTCTTTTTTCTTTTTTAATGCCGCCAATCCACTGATAAAAAATGCAGGGTTTTTAATGGAATCTAAAAAAGAGATTTACGATATTATTCCGCCGCAATTTATTCCCAAAACACTATTTTTTAAATTGGGGACCGATGTAAAAGCAATGCTGCAGAAGGTTGCAGATGATGGTATCACTTTTCCCTGCATTGTCAAGCCAGATATTGGCGGAAAGGGCAGAGGCGTAGAAAAAATTTATGCCTTGCAGGATATTGCCAGTTATGCTGCTAAAATTAAAATGGATTTTTTGGTACAGGAGTTTATTGCTTATCCCGAAGAGGTTGGTATATTTTACTGCCGCATGCCCGATAAGCCCGATGGCTTTATCAGTGGTATTGTTGCCAAAGAATTTTTAATTGTAAAAGGCGATGGAACATCTACCTTAACACAGTTGATTGAAAAAGATCCACGCTATCATTTTCAATTAGCGGCATTGCAAAAAATTTATGGCGAAGGGTTGAGTGAAGTTTTGGAAAAAGAGGAAATGAAAAATTTAGTACCTTACGGCAACCATGCCCGTGGTGCAAAATTTATTGATGTTAGCCATTGGGCAGATGAATCATTTACCAAAACCTTCGATAATATTCTTAAGCAGATTCCGCAGTTTTATTTTGGCAGGCTTGATATTATGTATAGTAATGCGGATGATTTAAAAGCGGGTAAAAATTTTTCAATCATTGAGTTGAACGGTGCCGGCAGCGAGCCAACACATATTTACGATCCAAAACATTCCATCTTTTTTGCCTGGGGAGAAATAGCCCGGCATTTTAAATTACTTTATACCATCAGCATAAAAAACCATAAAAGCGGGGTTAGATATTTAACGGTTAAAGAAGGAATGCAGATGTTTAAAGAAAATACTGCGGTTATGAAAAATCTGGATAAATTTTAATAAAACCATCCATGACCAGTAAAACAAAAAAAAGATTGAAATGGAGCTTACTCATTTTTTTATTATGCTGGATAATAATGGCACAAAGTTGTATGAAATTCAGAATAAGCGATAGCAAGGCAAAGCTGGAGTTTGAGCAAAAAGGTTTGCCGGTAAGTTTTCTTTATACTAAAAATAACGAAAAAGGATTGCACTATGTTAAATCAGGTTCTGATACATTGCCTACTTTATTTTTTATTCATGGGTCGCCAGGCAGTTGGGATGCTTTTAAGCTTTACATGATGGATACTGCGCTGCTGCAGCATTTTAGAATAATATCAATAGACAGGCCTGGGTTTGGTTACAGCAGTTTTGGTAAAGCTTTACATTTGAATGAGCAAGCCGTACTCATTAATACCATAATTAAAAAAGAAAATAACAATAAGCCTTTGCACCTGATTGGCCACAGCATCGGCGGACCAGTAATAGTAAAACTGGCGCAGGATTTTCCGGATGAAATAAGTTCATTAACAATACTCGCAGGCTCCATTTCGCCAACAGATGAACCCAGTGAATACTGGCGTTATTTATTTTTGTACACACCGCTGCACCTATTAATGCCAGGTGCTTTCAGGCCCTCCAATGATGAGATTGTTTATTTTAAAAAAGACCTGTACAAATTAGATACCGGTTATGCAGCCCTCACTATGCCGGTAACATTTATACATGGCGATGCGGATAAATTTGTAACCGTAAAAAATGTGGAATATGGTAAAAAGAAGCTTGCAAATAATGCAAAAGTAAAAATTATCATCATTCCTGGCGCCAGTCATTTTATACCCTGGCAGCATTTCGATATTATTAAAAAGCATTTAATTTCTTTAACAGCTGCAGATTAAAACTCAAACTTTTTTTAATCGAACAAGGTATTGCTTGTATAATTCTTAATATAATCTACATAATTGGTTGTTTTTTAAATTTCATATATTTTTATTTTTTATTTTATAGATAAATTTTTATCTTTATAAAAAGGTATAAATTTATTAATCCGATTTATCCAGAAAACCCTAGCCCAGAATGAAAAAATTTTTACTAGTAGATGATCATGTTGTTGTAAGATCAGGCGTTAAAATCCTGCTTGCAGATTTATATACTTCCTCCGAAATTTATGAAGCAATGAACGGCGAAACTGCCATTGCAAAACTTAAAGAAAGCGAATACGATCTAATATTTATGGATATACAGATGCCTAACACCGATACATTGGGTTTAATGGAATATATCCATGTAACGTATCCGCATGCTAAAGTTTTAATGTTTTCTATGAGTGCCGAAAATATTTATGCCAAAAGGTTTATGAAAGCAGGGGCTTATGGATTTGTTTCAAAAGAAGCACCACTGGAGGAGATTACAAAAGCCATCACAACTATTTTGGGTGGCAAAAAATATATCAGTGAAGCATTAGCACAAAAACTGGCTGAGGATTCATACTCTGGTAAATCTGGCAATCCTTTCAATGAACTTTCGCCCCGGGAATTTGAAATTGTTTCTTTATTGCTGGAAGGAAAAACGGTTACAGAAATTTCACAGGTTTTAAATATTCAGACATCAACCGTTGGTACACACAAGGCAAGGTTGTTTGAAAAACTGGGGGTGGAGAATATTCTGCAATTGAAGGAACTGGCTACCACTTACAACCTGTAGCCTGCACTAAATATTTTCTGCTGTCTTCTTAAATAATTTTACATCATTAATTGTAATTTCTTTTTTAGAAATACTTATTAGGTTTTGTTTTTCAAACTGGTTAAGTGTGGTGGTTACTGTTTGCCGCGATGAGCCTATTAATTTAGCAATATCATCATGTGTGAGAAATTTTTCAATAACAGCTTTATTTTTAATAATAGTTTTATTATCAGCGGCCAATTGCAGGAAAAGCTGAACCAGCCTGCTTTTTACATCTTTATTTAAAATGTTCAGCAACCGGGTTTCTACCTTTTTCAATTTATTGCCCAGATGAAAACTAAAGGCAATGGCTATATCTGGTTTGCTTTGCAGCAGGCGTACAAAATCTTCAATAGTAAATGCACAAAGACTTACATGGCCTTTGTATGCCTGCGCAAATTCATCTTCATCGTTATCTCTTTCTAAAGTAAGCTGCCCAAACACTTCGCCTTTCTGTATAATCTCTTTTATTACTTCTTTTCCATCATCATCAATATAACCGAGTTTTATAAATCCATCTTTGGCAAAATATAGTTTGTTGCGGTTCTGGTGTGGAAAGTAAATATATTCACCGTTCGTTGCTTCTACATAATTGTGGACTAGTCCAAGTTCTGCATACTCTTCATCCGTGATGTGTTCAAAAATATCAAAACCTCTTAACAGCAACAACGTTGAATCGCATGAATGGTTTTGTGACAATTTGTTTATTTTTTTTCAAATATAAGCGAAGCAGAATTCATACAATACCTTAAACCCGTTGGTTTTGGCCCATCATCAAATACATGCCCCAAATGTGCGCCGCAGCGGCTGCAGTTAACCTCGGTACGTGCCATGCCGTAACTGTTATCTGTAAGCTCCTCTACATCTACTTTTTTAATGGGTTGCCAAAAACTTGGCCACCCGGTGCCACTTTCAAATTTGCTGGTGGAGCTGAATAATTCCTGACTGCAACAAACACACTTGTAAACACCCGTTGCATGGTTATCCCAGTAAACACCGCTAAAAGCCCGTTCTGTTCCTTTTTTACGAGTTACAGTAAACTGCTCTGCTGTTAATTGTTTGCGCCATTCAGCATCGGTTTTTGTTACCGTATATTTTTTTGTTTGTGCCGATGCTGAAGCAATGCAACTTAATAAAAGGATGGATGTAAAGAGCTGTTTCATATTTTTATAGTTTGTACTATTTACGTATTTTGAACTTTGGAGGTTTCAAATCCCCAAATCGTTTAACAAAAAATTGCAATTAAGGTTTTAGTTTTATTTTTACTTTTCAAATTTACAAAATGGGAGTACTAAATCAAATAGCACAGTATTTATACCTTAAGAAAAAAGATCCCAACGCACCTGATACGCAATGGGTTAAATACATGCATGGTATAAACCGCCTTTCTATTTTTTTGTTTTTGCTGGCAATGATTATACTGGCTGTAAAATTATTGCGGTAGTTTTATCATGTAGTTATAAATACTTTCAGCAGCATTGGCCGATGCATGTCCGCCTTGGCTTAGTAACTTTTTAAGAGCAGCATAATCTTTTTTTAATTGCTGTTGTTTTGTTTTATCAGTTAACAGCAAATTCAATTCGTGTTTTAAATTTTCAACCGTTAATTCATCCTGTATTAATTCCTTCACCACTTCTTTATCCATAATAAGATTTACAAGGCCGATGAATTTTATTTTTATCAGCCGCTTTGCAATCTGGTAACTAAATGCACTGCCTTTGTAGCAAATCACTTCCGGCACGGCAAACAAAGCTGTCTCCAGCGTTGCTGTGCCACTAGTAACCAGTGCGGCTTTTGATTGTACTAATAACTCATAGGTTTTATTTACTACTGAAGAAACATTGCTGTATGGTTTTAAAAGTTCCGCATAAAAACTTTCATCAAGTCCGGGTGCTTTGGCAACCACAAACTGATAATCCGGAAAATGCTTTGCCACTTCCAGCATGATGGGAAGTTTTTTTAAAATTTCCTGCTGGCGGCTGCCGGGTAAAAGTGCAATAATGTTTCTCGTTTCTGGGGGCTCGTTGTTCGTTGTTGAGTGCCTGGTATCGTTAACTGGCAACAAGAAACGAGAAACAACTTCTACCAACGGATGGCCCACATATTCCACTTCGTAATGCCATTTTTTATAAAATTCTTTTTCAAACGGTAAGATGACGAGCATTTTATCAACGCAGTTTTTTATCAGCTTCACCCTGTTTTCCTTCCAGGCCCAAACCTGTGGCGATATGTAATAAATAACCGGTATGCCATTTTCTTTTGCCCATTTGGCAATGCGTAAATTAAAACCCGGGTAATCAATAAGTATAAGTGCTGTGGGTTTGTATTGCAGAATATCTTCTTTACAAATTTTAATATTTTTTAAAATGGTCCCCAGGTTTTTAATCACTTCTAAAAACCCCATAAAGGCAAGTTCTTTGTAATGCTTTACCAGCGTGGCTCCTGCGGCTTCCATTTTGTCGCCGCCCCAGCAACGCATGTTAGCAGCAGCATCTCTTTTTTTTAATTCTTTAATAAGATTACTGCCATGCAGATCGCCACTTGCCTCGCCGGATATGATGTAATATTTCATGCTTTTTGAAGAAGCTGCTGTGGTTAAAAATAATTTTATAGTTGGATAAAGATAGGCTGTAAAACTGAAGCTGCAATTGCAGCTGACGGATTATAAATGTATTAAGATTGTAAAATTGGATGATTAAAAGTTTGGATTGCTATAAAAAATTAGTATTTTACTTTATACAACCAAAATCATACAAAATGGATACATACACCGTAAAGCCAGGCGACAGTCTTGCAAAAATTGCACTAAAAATATTTGGAGATGCTAATAAATGGCGTGAAATAGCCGATCTGAACAGCATTGCCGATTCTTCAAAAATAAAAGTAGGGCAGGTGCTTAACCTGATGCCAAAAAATACAACGCCGGCAGTTTCTCCTGTTCCTCCTGTTGCTAATCCGGTTGCAGCTGCACCGGTTGCAAAAACCATTTCTGCAGATGCAGAAATTACCATATCCGGCAAATCAGTATTTTACAGGTTTAGCAATACTACCGAAAAAATATTCCTGGGTACTTTATTTAAAAAAGGTCTTTCCAGAATCGGCAGTTTTAATACCGAACATTTTATAAATAATAATGCTGCATTACTGGCAACGCTTAACCTGAGTAAGTCAGAAATAAATACTTTGCTTGCCACATCTCAAAACGAAGGCAACCTCGATTCTATAAACACCTGGGACGCTTGTTATTTAAGCTGGGGCATGTTTCAATGGACGATGGGGCAAATGGCTGATGCCGGAGAATTACCGACTTTATTAAAACTGATAAAAGCAAAACAACCATCAGCGTTTAAAAAATATTTTGGCGATTTTGGAATTGACATTGCTGCCACCACTGGCGATGTGACTGGCTTTATAACCCTCAATAATGTTGTACAAAATACCGATGGCCGTAAAACTGCCTTCCGCAATAATAACTGGGCACTGCGTTTTGCTTTAGCTGGAAAAGAACCTGCTATTTGCGCCGTGCAGGTATTGCATGCCATCAACCGGTTCAACCGTTTTTATTTTGTAAAAGATGCAGATTTTGGCGGGCTGTCCATCAACGATATGCTCAGCTCAGAGTATGCGGCTTCGCTGTTGCTCGATCAGCATGTTAACCGCCCCGGCCACGTAAAAGCTGTAGTGGCGGCAGCTTTAAGCCAAAGCAATTTTACCCCACAGCAAATTGCCAATGGCACCGATGCCGATGAACTGAAAGTGATAAACAAATACCTGGCAATAAGAAAAACCTTTGGCAAAAGCCCCATGACAAACTCTGATACCCGTGCCAAAGTGGTTCAGCATTTTTTAGATAAAGGGTTAATAAAGGCTACGAAGAAATCGTTTGTATCGAACAGGGGGTTGAGGGGGTAGTTTAATGCCTGTTCTCAGCTAAATATCTTTATCAGTATGCAGGTTATTGCATAAATAAAAGTTGCCACAAAAATGCCTTTAGCTGTTTTATCAATATGGGCATTAATATAAATGGTAAACAAAATAGCATTGGCCATTAAGGAAAGTGTAATTGCCAGCGTTAATAAATTATGGCCGGGTTGTAAAAAAATAAACTGCATGCCTTCGTAAAAACTAAGTGCGGCAAGTTTAGTGTATTTAAAAACCACAAAGCCCAACAAAGGGGCTAACAAGCCCATAATCAATCCAAAAATAAAATTGTCTTTTTTAAATATCATTTGAAGAGTTTCTTCTTTTCTAATAATTTTTTCAGGTTGTAATTCGTCAGGTCAAACTGCACGGGCACTACACTTATATAGTTGTTTTGCAGGGCCATTACATCGGTATCTTCATCCTTATCAAAATTGATGAATTCGCCGGTAAGCCAGTAATATTTTTTTCCATGCGGATCAATACGCTCATCAAACTCTTCTTTATATTTTGCATAAGCCTGTTTGCATACTTTTATGCCTTTAATTTCTTTTTTAGGTATGGATGGGATATTTACATTCAGCAACAAATGCTTATCTAATTTATTGGCTAAAACTGTTTTTATTATTTTATTGGCATAGAAAGTGGCTGCGGTAAAATCTGCATCAAATCTGTAATCCAATAGCGAAAAACCAATGCTGGGAATACTTTCAATAGATGCTTCCATGGCCGCACTCATGGTGCCGCTGTAAATTACATTGATGGAGTGGTTGGCACCGTGATTAATACCACTGATGCACAGATCGGGTTTGCGGTGCAATATTTTATCAACCGCAAGTTTAACACAGTCAACCGGTGTGCCCGATGTTTGCCAGGCTTCCACATCGCCAAACAAATCAACTTTATCCATCCGTAATGGGTTGCCAATTGTAATGGCGTGGCCCATGCCGCTCTGCGCTTTATCTGGTGCTACCACCACCACTTTACCAAGCCCTTTTGCGGCTTCAATCAAATTTTTTATTCCGGGAGATGTAATGCCATCGTCGTTTGTAACCAGGATAATGGGTTGCTCTTTGTTCTTTGCCATGTATATATCAAATCAATTTAAAAGGTAGGAAATAATTGCCTTGCAATACCCGGTTGTTTAAACGGCCATGGTATCATCAGCAAAATTATAATTAACGCAATACCAAAATATATCAGTGTGCGTTTGTGTTTTTGTGCATCGGTTGTGCCACGTTTTACCATGGTGCGGCCAACGTGTACCAGCAGCCAGGCAATGATCATCATCAGCGCATGCTCTACTGCAAAATAGCGTTCTATCGGGTCTTTCATAACTGCACCCATGCCGCTTTTTACTTTTTCAAACCACATGCCGCTGAAATATAAAACAAGCCCCAGCAGCAACTGAATATCGCAACTGATCATAAAAAAAAGGCTCACTTTATTATCGCCACTTCTGTAATCTCTTTTAGAAATTACCGCACCCAGTGCAGATAAAACTGCCCAAACACCAAACAATAAAACTGCCCAGCGCAAAATGCTATGTATTATCAATGTATAATTCATACAGTTAAGTTTGATGCAAAAATAAGGTGTTGCCACGGATTACAAGGATTGTTTCTTAGCGAAGATTTTTGGCCACGGATACTTCGGCAGGCTCAGTACACGGATTTTCATGGATTTTTTTGTGAAGAAATTTTACAACAAATCTTCACAACTTATTTTTTTATCCGTGTAAATCTGTGCAATCCGTGGCAAAACTATTTCTGCCGCAGGCAGAAACAGATTTTTAAGTGGTAACCGCTTTTCGCCTAAACCACTTAATTTAGTAACATCAAAACTAATTGTATGCAAATAACCAAAGCCATCCTCGCTGCCTTAGCAATTTTAATATCAATGAGTGTGAGTGCTCAGAAAAAAACGGAAGTAGTTACAAAACCAAAAGCGGCCGATTCTTTAAAAAATATTTCGCTGGCGGCATTAAATTTCCGCAGCGTAGGCCCGGCCATTACATCGGGCCGCATTGCAGATATTGCCGTTAATCCAAACAATCACAGCGAATATTATGTTGCCGCCGCAGCCGGTGGCGTTTGGAAAACAAGCAATGCAGGAATTACATACAACCCCATTTTTGATGGCGAGGGTTCTTTTTCAATTGGCTGTCTCGCTATAGATCCTACAAACACCAATGTAGTGTGGGTGGGCAGTGGCGAAAACAATAACCAGCGTGTGGTTGCTTACGGCGATGGTATTTATAAATCGGAAGATGGGGGCAAGAGTTTTAAAAATATGGGTCTGAAAAACTCGGAGCATATTGGCCGCATTGCCATCGACCCAACCAACAGCGATATTGTTTATGTGGCGGCCTACGGTCCAGTTTGGAAATCGGGTGGAGAGCGTGGCATTTACAAAACCATTGATGGCGGCAAAACCTGGAAACTGGTTTTAAATGTGAGTGAACATACGGGTTTTAATGAGGTGATGGTTGATCCACGCCAACCAAATATTGTGTATGCGGCTGCCCATCAGCGCCAGCGTAAAGTATTTACTTATATTGGCGGCGGGCCAGAATCGGCCATGTATAAAAGCACCGATGCCGGCGCAACCTGGAGCAAAATGATGAACGGAATGCCTGCAAGAGATTTGGGTAGAATTGGTTTAAATTATTCTCCCGTTAATCCTGATGTGCTGTACGCAGTTGTAGAAGCTACCGAAGGCAAGGGCGGTGTTTTTAAAAGTACCGACCGTGGTGCCAGTTGGGAAAAACAAAGCGGCTACGCAACCAGCGGAAATTATTATCAAAAGATTTTTTGCGATCCAAAAGATGTAAATAAAATTTTTGTGATGAACACGTACCTTGGTGTTAGTAAGGATGGCGGAAAGAATTTTAGTAACCTGGGCGAAAAAAGCAAGCACATTGATAATCATGTTATCTGGATTAATCCAACAAATACAAATCATTACCTGGTAGGTTGTGATGGCGGCATTTACGAAAGTTTTGATGCGGCAGAAAACTGGCAGTTTAAACCCAATTTACCGGTAACACAGTTTTATAAAGTGGCAACGGATAATGCATTTCCCTTCTACGGTATTCATGGTGGCACACAGGATAATTTCAGTATTGGCGGACCTTCCCGTACCACCAGCGCTAACGGCATCTTTAATTCCGATTGGTATTTTACCAGCATTGGTGATGGTTTTGAGAGCCAGGTAGATCAAACAAATCCGGATATTATTTATGCCGAAGCACAGTATGGCGCATTAAGCAGGTACGATAAAAAGAGCGGTGAGTTTTTATACATTCAACCACAGGAACAGGAAGGCGAAGCTGCTTACCGATGGAACTGGGATGCGCCTTTACTCATTTCTAAATACGATAATAAACGGTTGTATTTTGGCGCCAATAAATTATTTAGAACCGATGACCGGGGCAATACCTGGAAAATTATAAGCGGCGATTTATCAAGACATACAGACCGCAATAAATTAGAAGTGATGGGCAAAGTGTGGAGTGTTGATGCGGTTGCTAAAAACGGAAGTACCGATATTTACGGACAAACAACAAGCGTTGCAGAATCGCACTTTGATGAGAGTACCATTTATGTGGGTACCGATGATGGCCTGATACAGATAACCAATGATGGCGGCAAAACCTGGATGAAAGTTGATGGCATTGCAGGTGTGCCGGAGCGTACTTATGTAAACCAAATCATCACATCTCAGCACGATAGAAATGTGGCTTATGTAACTTTCAACCATCACCGCTACGGCGATTTTCATCCCTACGTTTATAAAACAACCGATGGCGGCAAAACATGGAAATCTATACAAAATAATTTGCCCGAAAGAGGCACTGCATATACCATTGCCGAAGATCATGTAAATGTAAACCTGCTTTTTGTGGGTACCGAATTTGGCCTGTATTTTAGTGTAGATGGCGGTGCAGAATGGATACCGCTTAAAAATGGTTTACCAACCATTGCTGTAAAAGATATCGCCATTCAAAAAAGGGAAAATGATCTGGTGCTGGCAACTTTTGGCCGGGGCTTTTATGTGCTGGATGATTATACTCCGTTGCGTAATTTTAAAAAAGAACATCTTACCAAAGCCGCAACTATTTATCCTGTAAAAGATGCTTTGATGTTTATTGAGTCTTTGCCGTTGGGAGTAAGGGGCAAAGGTTTTTTGGGTGAAAGTTTTTTTACAACTCCTAATCCTAAAGTGGGTGCCGTGTTTACTTATTATTTAAAAGATGATATTAAAACCATCAAAGAAAAAAGGCGTGAAGCAGAGAAAGAAATAATAAAAAAAGGAGGAGCACCTTATTATCCGTCGCTTGATTCTTTAAGGTTGGAAGATGAACAACCTGCGCCGCATTTATTATTTACTGTTTTGGATGAAAATAACAATGTGGTACGCCGCATAAAAGCCCCAGCAAAAAAAGGCATGAGCCGCATTGTTTGGGATTTTCGTTATGCGCCTTTTGGTCCGGTTGATTTAACGCCATTTGATGAATCATTTGTCTTTAATTCTCCCGAAGTGGGTTACATGGCTTTGCCTGGCAATTACAAAGTATCGCTCAGTAAGTTTGAGGATGGCGTTTACACTGAACTGGTTGCTGAACAGCCTTTCAAAGCAGTAGCGCTCAATAACGCCACCTTGCCTGCAACCGATAAAAAAGCGCTTGAAGATTTTTGTAAGCAGGTAGCAGAGTTAAGAAGAGTGAGTACTGCTGCAGATGAATACCGCAGCGAAATGGTTAACAAAATTAAATTTATTAAGCAGGCAATTATTGAAACACCAAACCTGCCGGTAACCGTTTCTAAAACCATTGCAGCCATTGAAAAAAGGTTAACCGATGTAAACACAAAATTAAATGGCGATGCAACTTTGGCCAGGAGAGAGTTTGAATCTTCACCATCAATCAATGGCCGTATAGGCAATATTGTGGGTGCCTTGTGGGGAACTACGGCTGCGCCAACAACAACGTTCATCAATTCATATCAAACAGCGGCCAGGCAGTTTACACCTATATATAATGAGTTAAAGGCAATTGGTATCGAAATTAAAAACCTGGAAAATATTTTGGAAACTAATAAAGCACCTTACACACCTGGCCGTCTACCGGACTGGAATGGTAATTAGTCAGTTAATCTGTTAATCCGTATAAACGTTAATCCGTGTGTGCCCAAACTAATAAACGGATTAACTAATTAACGCATTAACATCTTTGTGTTTCTGTGCCTCCGTGGCAAATTCAAAAATAAATTTGGTTAAACTAAATTAGTTAGTATATTTGTACTAATCAAATTAGTTGCACTATGTCATTAGCAGGACAAAACCTCAAATACTTGCGCAAACTCCGTGGATGGACACAGGAAGAATTTGCGACCAAACTCGGTATCAAACGTTCGTTAATTGGCGCTTACGAAGAAGAGCGTGCCGATCCGCGGCTTGATGTATTGGAAGTACTAGCCGATATATTCAAACTTTCGCTTGATGAGTTATTGCTTAAAGATTTAAGCGATACCACCGGTACTTATCTCTCCAGGCGCCGCCAGCAAAAAATGATGGCTGCCGAGCGGAACGTAATTCACTTTGTTCCGGTAAAAGCCGCAGCCGGTTATCTGGCCAGCTATGCCGATACGGAGTTTATTGACGAACTGAATACATTTACATTACCCATGCTTGCCGGTGGTAATTACCGGGCCTTCGAAATTATTGGCGATAGTATGTTACCAACACCAAGCGGTAGTATCATCGTTGGCGAAAAAATTGATACTACCGACGATATAAAAAACAGCCAGGCTTATATAGTAGTAAGCCGCAACGAGGGTATTGTTTATAAAAGAGTTGAAAAAAACGGGCGAAGTAAAAGCAAACTGACACTGGTTAGCGACAATCCGCAATATCAACCTTACCAGGTAAATGCCGAGGATGTGGTTGAACTGTGGCAGGCACAAATGGTAATAAGTAAAGTAGCCATGCAACAGCGCTGGGATGTAAACTCACTGGCCAGTATGGTAAATAATTTACAAAACCAGGTAAGCACACTTAAGAAAAAAATGAACTAGGAAGTTGGCCACAGATTTCACAGATTTTCACAGATTGTTTTCATCCGTGTTCATCTGTGTAATCCGTGGCAAAAAAAATCATACGCAATCCATGAACGCAAAGGAATTATTGATATTGAATTTTGAAGAAGTACGCCGCAGAAGTATAAAAGTGTGGAAAGGTATTTCTGAAGATAACCTTTTCTGGAAGCCCGATGATGGGGCTATGAGTTGCTTTCAGATGATACGGCATGTGCTGGAAGGAGAAAATATTTATCACCAGATTATTTTGCATCGTGGGGCATTGGGTAATTACGAAAGCCCTTTAACCGGCAACCCTTACACCACGGTAGATGATGAATTAAAAAATGCACAACCTTACCGGGAGAAATTTTTAAAAATGGTGCATGTACTTACTTTAAAAGAATTGGAAGAAGTATATATAACCCGTAAGGATAAAAACCAGCACCGTAAATTAGGCGATTATTTGTTGCGTATGGCATACCACGAGGGTGTGCATACCGGGCAACTGCTCGATTATTTACGCACATTAAAAGCACCACGGGCTGTAATATGGGATTAACTTTTATCTTTAGTCCCATGTTGATTTCAACATAGCATAACTTGTTTGGATTATGTTGAAATCTTAGATGGGACTATGCCGATTGCTGGCTGAATTTGATTAAACATGGTATATCGGCATACCACATAACTAAAACACGCAACCAGATACATCGATTAATAATTAAAAAACACAGTTATGATTAAGCTTCAGATCATCGGCAATCTTGGTAAAGATTGCATCGTAAAAGAAATCAACGGTAAACACGTTATCAATTTCAGCGTAGCGCATTCAGAGCGCTTTAAAGACGCACAAGGCAACCAAAAGGAAAGAACAACCTGGGTTGAATGTGCCTATTGGACAGACAAAACCGCTGTTGCTCCTTATCTCATGAAAGGAACAACCGTTTTCGCAGAAGGTACACCCGAAGCAGATGCTTACACCAATAAAGAAGGACAGGCTGCTGCTACTTTGCGCATGCGTGTACAAACCGTTCAGTTATTGGGTAGTAATAAAGAAGGTGGAGCTTCACAGCAGGGTTCAGCCTCTAATTCAGGCAATGTTAGTAATAGCGGCATGAGTACGGCACCGGTTGTAAAAACGGAACCTGCCAATACATCAGCCCCGGTTGATGATTTGCCTTTCTAAATTTTACAAAAATGTTTTTGTTTCCCACAAAGTAGCAAAGCCCACAAAGTTTTTTTAATATTATTCCTTTGTGTTTTTGTGCCTTTGTGGGATTTTTATTCTGATACTTTCAATTAATTTTTCTCATTTACTCTGGTGAGCTTATCGAACCATATTCTCTTACCCAAAAAAATACCTAATAAGTTTTATCTTGTGCAAAACGATTTGCATGAAAAGTAAAATACTGTTTCTTCCTCTTTTCCTCGTTTCCCTGCTGAGCTGGCCGAACCATATCCTCCTGGCCCAAAAAAATTTTGTACAATATGTTGATCCTTTTATAGGCACAGGCGGCCATGGCCATACATATCCTGGTGTAACGCTGCCGCATGGTATGGTGCAGTTAAGTCCGGATACGAGGCTGGATGGCTGGGATGGTTGTGGCGGTTACCATTATTCTGATAATTTTATTTATGGGTTTACACACACGCATTTAAGCGGCACAGGTGTGAGTGATTATGGTGATATACTTTTAATGCCCATGAGTGGCAAACCATCGCCTGATAATAAAATGTACGGGTCAAAATTTTCTCATGTTAATGAAAAAGCAAGTGCCGGTTTTTATTCAGTAAAATTAGATGATGATAATATTGCTGCAGAACTAACCGCAACAACAAGGGTAGGTTTTCATCGTTACAAATTTTCAGGCTCAACCAATAATAATCTCATCCTCGATTTACAACATCGTGATGAAGTAATTGAATCTTCTTTAAAAGTTATTAACCTGCACACCCTTGCAGGTCTCAGGCGCAGCAAGGCATGGGCTGATAATCAGTATGTTTATTTTGTGATTGAATTTTCGAAACCTTTCAGCAAAACAGGCTTTTGGAAAAATGATACTTTATTATCCTCCGGAATTTCTGAACTTAAGAATTCAAAAAACATAAAAGCATTTTTTCAGTTTGATGAGGCAGAAGTGATGGCTAAAGTAGCATTATCTGCAGTGAGCATAGAAGGAGCACAAAATAATCTTGCAAAAGAATTACCTGGTTGGGATTTTGATAAAACTAAAGCTGCTGCTGAAAAAATATGGAATGAAGAACTGGGCAGGATAGAAGTGAGTAGTACCGATAATATGCAAATGCGAAATTTCTATACCGCATTATATCACACAGCCATTGTACCAAATATTAACCAGGATGTGGATGGGCAATACCGCGGAAGAGATAACCAGATACATACGGCAACAGACTTTACCAACTACTCAGTTTTTTCTTTGTGGGATACCTATCGTGGTGCTCATCCTTTATACACAATCATTGATCAAAAGCGAACGTTGGATTATATACATTCTTTTTTGGTGCAGTACAAGCAGGGCGGACGCTTACCTGTGTGGGAGCTCAGCAGTTGCGAAACCGATTGTATGATTGGTTACCACAGCGTGCCTGTAATTGTAGATGCGTATATGAAAGGTATCAAAAATTTTGATACACAACTTGCATTGGAAGCCATGAAAAAATCGGCCACCTGGAATCATTTGGGATTGCCTGCATTTATGAATCATGGGCTATTAGAAATGGATGATGAACATGAAAGTGTAAGTAAAACGCTTGAGTATGCTTATGATGATTGGTGCATTGCGCAGTTTGCAAAATCGCTTGGTAAAATTGATGATTATAACAATTACAATAAAAGAGCGCAATCTTATAAAAATATATTTGATGTTCAAGCCGGTTTTATGAGGCCACGCAAAAACGGTAACTGGCTTTCGCCGTTTGATCCACGGGAAGTAAATAATAATTTTACCGAAGCCAATAGCTGGCAATATTCTTTTTACACCCCGCAGGATATTAATGGTTACATTGAAATGATTGGCGGCAGAAAGAAGATGGAGGATAAATTAGATAAATTATTTTCAGAAAACTCTAAAACAACCGGCAGAGAACAAAGTGATATTACCGGCCTGATTGGTCAGTATGCACACGGCAACGAACCCAGTCATCATATTGCTTACCTGTATAATTTTACCGGAGCTGCTTATAAAACACAGTCTATGGTCCATCGCATTTTAAATATGATGTATCACGATAAGCCGGATGGATTGGAAGGCAACGAAGATTGCGGACAAATGAGCGCCTGGTATGTGTTGAGCGCTTTGGGTTTTTACCCCGTAACGCCCGGTACAACCGATTATATTATTGGTACACCATTATTTGATAAGGCTGTTATCAATCTTGAAAACGGTAAACAGTTTATAATAAAAGCAGACGCTTCAAATAATTATACCGCAAAGTCTTCTCCACCTGGTGGAGAGTTAGAGAGGGGCTTTTATATTCAGTCTGCTAAGTTGAATGATGTACTGCATACCAAATCATACATTTCGCATTTTGATATTGCAAATGGCGGCAGTATAAATTTTGTAATGGGGGCAAAGCCATCAGCTTTTGGCACGGTTGATTTTCCATCAACTGCCATAACCGATAACAAAATTATTTTGAATCCTGTTATTGATGGCGGGGCTATTTCTTTCAAGGGAAAAAAAATAATTAAGATAGGCGCAGCACAAAAAGCTGTGAGTTATTATTATACACAGGATGGTACTGAACCTACAAAATCCTCAAAAAAATATACAATTCCATTCAGCATTACTAAATCGGCAACTATAAAAGCAATCGGTATCAATGTCAAAGGAAAAACCAGTTTTGTTACAACTGCCAAATATAAAAAAGCACCGCATAACTGGACGATAAAACTGAATACACAATACGAGCAACAGTATGATGGCAATGGTGACAACGGTTTAATTGATGATATACGTGGCGAAGTTGATTGGCGCAAAGGCAACTGGCAAGGCTATCAAAAAACAGATATGGATGTAAATATTGATTTACAGAAAGTAACTCCTGTATCATCCGTTAACATTGGTTTTTTGCAGGATAGCCGTGCATGGATTGTTTTACCAAAGCATATTATAATTGAAACATCGGTTGATGGTAAACAATACACGCAGGTTTACAGCGGCGAAAATTTTTTACCCATTGAAGATGAAAAGACACAGGTGAAAAATGTAGAAGCCGTTTTTGAAAAAGTAAATGCAAAGTTTGTGCGTATAAAAGCATTTCAATATGGTAAACTGCCTGCATGGCATTTAGGTGCTGGTGGCGATACCCATATTTTTGTTGATGAGATTAATGTTAAGTAAATATTTTTTTGGGTACCGGCATTTGCCTTTCATTGCATCATCGTGGAGCCTGTGCTGAGCGAAGCCTAAGCATCACGCACTTGTACGGCATACCTTTATTCAAATTTTTCTTAAGCGAAATAATTTCATGATTTCTTTTCTATAGAAGATCAATCAATATTTTCGCATTTTTTTGTTCCGAAGAAGAAATAAAAATCTCGTATCTTTTTTTACCTGCGGTGATGATCATGAGCGAAGTATTGGGTGGTATGCTGCCCAGGTTATCGGCCACCATCACCAGCTCGTGATGCGGATGTTCTTTATCTACTTTTAATTTTATGCTTACGGGTTTTGTAGAAATACCTGCATGATTTACAACCAGTTCATTATTGTGATAAATGCTAACGGTATCTCCATCAATTTCGCCATTATCGTACAATTCAATAATCAATTCAGTTTCTTCGGTTGTAATTTGTTTTATAATCGGGTTGGCTCTTGTTTCAATAACCTTTGGTATAGGAGTTGTAAAAACCTGCTGCACCGGATTGGTTACTTCTATTTTAGTTACGGGTATCGGTAAAGAGCATTGGTTTATCTCAATATCATCAAGCGCAAAATCATTTCCGCAGCCGCCGGGTGTAAGATCTTTCATTTGCAGTGATATAATATCTGTATTGGCAGCCATCACAAATTCGCCGGTATAATTTTGCCATTCAGGAGTATTGGCTTGTTTAATTTCGCCGGTTTTAAAACTGTTCAGTATTTTATTGTTGGCATATACCGCAATTTCAATTACAGGAGGCGTAGGTGTGCAGCCGCTGGCATATTTGCAGATGTTTACAAACCAGCCAGAAAAACGGTAAGTGGCTCCAGGCTTAAGGCCGGTGATGGTCATAATAAAAAAATCGCCTGGCTTTTCAGCAGCGTTTACTATCATCATTTTTCCATTAACATCTCCTTGTGTATGATCTTCCGGTAAATTATGCCACTTGCCTGCAAAGCAATTATTGATAGAACTTGCAAAACTATAAGCGCCATCACTGGGACAGGCAGAGGTTGATTTTTTATAGTTGTCAATATTATACATTAAAGGAACTCCATCATTAGCAATGGTTCCAAAGTTTAATGAAAAAACAGGGTCTTTATAAATGCAGTTGTTCTTTTGTGCCAGCAAGGGATAGCTTATCAGCGTTAGCAAAAATGCAATTGCAATAAAAAAAGTATTGATCAATTTCATAAACAGGCGATGAATTAATAAAGATAGTAATGAAGCTGTTAAATAAAATGTAAGTAAACAAAAACGTCCCGAAATTTTTTCGGGACGTATCAAGTTTTTTAAATCTATCTCAATCAGCTTTTACCCGGATTACGGAGTTTGCTGTGATTTTTACTGTAAACAAAATAAATAAATACACCAATCAGCAACCAACCACCAAGGCGTAGCCAGTTTGTCCAGCCAAGGCCAACTATCATGGCACCACAAACTAAAATACCAAGGATAGGCACAATTGGTACAAGTGGTGTTTTAAATGCACGTGGCATATCGGGATCAGTTTTACGCAGCACTATAACAGCTACACAAACTAGCATAAATGCAAACAAGGTTCCAATACTGGTCATATCGCCCACAATATCACCGGGTACAAATGCTGCAAAAGCACCTACCACCACTAAAAATATAAGATTGGCTTTGTAAGGTGTTTTATATTTAGGATGCACTTCACTGAATATTTTTGGCACCAAACCATCACGGCTCATAGAATAAAAAACACGACTCTGGCCAAGTAACATTACTAATATAACAGAAGAGAAACCTGCAAGAATAGCCACCGTTACTGATTTGCCAAGCCATTCATAACCCGGCATAAAAGTATTGATTGCCTGGGCTACGGAAGCTTCTTTTCCTGTAGTGCGGAAAAACTCAACCGGTGCAAGGCCGGTTAACACATGCGCAAACAAAATATAAAGTACAGTACAAATTGCCAGAGAACCTAAAATGCCAATTGGCATCGATTTTTTTGGATTTTTTGTTTCCTGCGCAGCAGTACTAACCGCATCAAAACCGATAAATGCAAAGAATACTACACCTGCTGCACCAAGAATACCCATGATGCCCCCGTATGTGTGCGATATGCCCTGGTGATCGGTATAAGTACCTGCTTCGGGAATATAAGGTGTATGGTTTGCTCCATTAATAAAACCCCAACCCAGTACAATAATCAACACAACAATGGCAACCTTTGTAATTACAATAATGCCGTTTACAAAGGCAGATTCTTTGGTTCCTTTTATCAATAATAAACTTAGCACAGCAATAATGCCAAATGCTGGTATGTTCATTATGCCGCTAACGCCATCCACAGAATGTTCAAAAGGCGAGTGGCACCATTCGTAAGGAATGGGACTCATGCCCAAAACATTGGTGAGTAAATTATTTAAATATTCGCTCCAGGCAATACCAACAGTGGCAGCACCCACTGCATATTCCAGCATCAGATCCCAACCAATTATCCAGGCCATAAACTCGCCCATAGTGGCATAGGTATAGGTGTATGCACTACCTGAAATAGGTATAGATGAAGAAAGTTCGGCGTAACACAAACCTGCTAAAGCACAACCTATGGCAGCCACAATAAACCCTAAGGTAACAGATGGGCCTGCATTTTGAGCTGCTGCTGCAGCCGTTCTTACAAACAGACCTGCGCCAATAATTGCTCCAATACCAAGAGCCACTAATGAACCAGAACTTAATGTACGCTTGAGGCCCTTTTCCGAGTCGCTACTTTCGGCCATTAAATCGGCCATTGGCTTTTTTACAAATAAACTCATATTAGAAAGGTGGTTTTTGATGAACAATGAAACTGAAAAATAAGCAATAAATTCTTAAATAATCAACCCCTGATACTTTTTGTTGGTCACTTGCCTATAACAGCTTTTTAATATTATATTGCAGTATTAATTGATTGTTATGGAAATACCGCATCAGCAAACAAAAAAAAGCCGCCTTACTTTATACATACTTATTGCCATGGTGCTTGGCATTGTGGTCGGTTATTTTGTGCATGAGAATTATGACGCAGCTACCATTAAAACATTTTCGGATAACGCCAAACTGCTTACTACTATCTTTTTGCGCATGGTGCAAATGATTATTGCACCCATTGTGTTTGCTACATTGGTAGTGGGTATTGCCAAACTGGGGGATATGAAAACTGTTGGCCGCGTTGGCGGTAAAGCGATGATCTGGTTTATTACTGCCTCTTTAATTTCGTTGGGGCTTGGGTTGATACTGGTAAATATCTTTAAACCGGGAGTTGGCGTTGATATTACAAATACCGATATGGCAGCGGTAAACGACC
>JAYURR010000134.1:0-11777 GCA_043756605.1 Chitinophagaceae bacterium | reverse complement strand
TAGTAATTCATACCTGTTAACGGTTGGGCATCGGTATAATTAAATGGCTGGTTGCAACGCAATGCATCGGCAGTAATTGTATTTATGGCTGAGAAATTGCGGCCATCGGCACTTCGTTCCAAAATCATGATTGCCCGGGGCGATGTAACACAGGTAACTTTCCAGTTTAATAAATGATTATTGCCCTGCCTGTGGCCGGTAAGGTAATTTATAATAACTGGTAATGGTTTGATGATAATATTGGTATGCAGGTAAAAACCGCTGAAGCCTGCCACATTAAAGGTAACCGCCCAATAAGCTCCATTCCAGTAAATATTGGCCATTGCTGGAACAATTAAAACCCTTGTACCCGGATAAAAACCCGGTTTGGAAGGTGAAGTACTTGCTACACCATGAAACTGGGTAATTTTTACATTGGCCCTGTTGGGATCTGCATTACCCAATACCGATGTTGGCAGCCTGGGCCACGCTGCAGAGGTATTGCTGTTGTAATTTACAAAATCTGCATCTGTAAAATATAAAGTAATGGTAGCCGATGTGGTTGACTGGTTTGCAATGGCCGGTTCCAGATCGTAATGCCTTTGTACATAAGGCTCGCCATTAAAATATTGGAGTGTGGCATCGTAAGTAACACAGGCTTTAATACTGCCATTTACCGGATCGCCGCCCGATGGTAATACCCGTGCAATGCGGTTGCAACTGCCATCAATATAGGTTGTGCCGGTGGTAGCCACAATTTTTGTTTGGCAGGCAATGGGCGTTGCCATGGTACGGGAAAATTCATCTGCACCAATATCCGGCGATAAAACATCCCGTACTTCGTTATCTATATCATCGGTTACGGCGACAAGCGGAGTAGCCGAACCAACCAGACTGCAATTGCTGCCCGGTACCAGATGCAGGTTGGTTGATGAAACAAAATTGGGCAGCACATTTTGCGAAAAAGTATTGCCGCCAAAACCGGCCTGTATATCAGCAAGTGTTATCCTGTTTGTGGCTGCTATTAAACCAAGGTTTGTACCGGCACTGTAATAAACATTGTTATCTATGGCTGTAAAAATGTTAGCGGGGTTTGCACTGTAAATGGCATAGCGGGTTGCTGCTGAAGCACCGGCTGATTGTGTGTTTACAAAAATATTATTGCGTACATCAAGCGATGAGGCAGTGGTAACGCCGTTGATCATCATGGCCGAAGTAGTGCCCGCTGCATTTGGCTGGTTGCTGTTAAGGTTAACACTGTTGTAGTAAATTTTATAGCCTCCGCCAGCACCCAGGTAAATGCCATAGCCATTTTTGGTTAAAGTGGCCGAGCCTGCCCCTGCTATATCATACATAAAATTATTGGCTACCGTAATATTTGCTGCCGTTACATTACTCAACAGCCCGATACCATAAGCACTACCCGATGAATTTGTATTTTTTATGTTGCTGATATTATTTTTTAGGATGCTGATACCGTTTGCAGCTGTTGCCACGCCGCTAAAGCCGGTGATGCCAATGCCATAAACACCTGAATTGGTACCAGAGCTGATGCCGGAAATTGTATTGCCTTTTATGATGGTATTATTGGTACCTCCAATCATCCATATTCCATATTTTGGCCCGGCGGCGGCGGCATCAAAATTACCGATGCTGTTGTTGGTAATGGTTGCCCCATCAATCCCTTCTAAATAAATACCAACCAAACTTGTTTGGTTGGGCGAAACCGAATTAATATCATTATCTGCTATAAAAAGCGATCCATTACCAGTGGCTGTAACAGCAGCGCACAATAAACCAATATAACCTTTTTGAAAACTGTTATTCTGGATGCTGATATTATTAAAATAACCAGTTACACCACCAACAGCACCATCAGATACTACCACCGTTGCTGTTGTAATGGCACCGTTATTACAAATGGTGTTTTTTAAGGTAGAATTATTGATGGGCACCAAGCCTGTAGAGCCATAGAGAATAACCACAGGATCGGTTGTATTGGTATTGCGTAGTGTAAGGTTACGGCTTGTGGTACCATTGTTAGAGCCATCAATAGTTACATTGCTGCTTAAAATCCGTATAAGCGGATTACTGGCAACACTACCAGTTACAGTTGCAGTAACAGTGGCAGCAGGTTTAATGATCAAAGTAACTGTACCTGCATTGCACCCGGTGTTTTGTATTTGATTTAGTGGATGCGCATTATTTTCTGTTAAAAGGGCATCCAGTAACTCTACCGTTGTATTGGCCGATAAACCAACATTATTGATAACATTAAACAGCCCCCCGACAGTTGTAAGGTTATTAAAATCGCCAAAAGCGCCCACAGTAATATAATTACCCAAATCGTTTACAATATTATAACTGCTAATAGCGCCGCCAATTGGGAAAGCTGCAGCAGTAAGGGCTACAGAAGGTGGTGCAATAGAAAAACTGCCGCTGTTAATACTGATGTTGGGCGTGGCTGCTACATCCTGCGCTACTACAAAATATTCAATAGTTTGCCCTACACTAATGCCGCCTCCGTTTAACGATGCATAGTTTATAACAAAATTAAAAGGGCTTACTGTATTGGTGGCTTCGGCATATTTCCAACCGGTGCTGGCACTTGTATTGTTGTTCCAGGTATTGGCATCGGTGCTTCTTCTGTAATAAACCCGTGGCCTGGTACCAGGGGTTGTGTTTACGCCATCTACATCGGTAATAGTTGCCGAAAAGCTGCGGCTTGTTAAGCAACTCGATTTTATAAGCGGCGTATAACTAATTACCGGACCAATCAGATCAACTACGGAATTTTTTCCCTTATGTGCAGCAGTATTACTGTTTGTAGCAAAGCTGTTGCCCGAAAACAAAATTGCAGTTAGCATTAATAAGCAGATTCTTCTCATCCCTTTTTAAAATAAACATCAGCTGCAGAATATTTTCGGCAACAATTGACTGATTAATAAATAAATGACTGCCGGTTATAAAATTGAGGTAAGGCGATTTTTTAAGAGGGGCTGGGCGTTTTTATACGCAGCCAGATTCTCTAAAAAAATGCAACTTAAAGCTAAGTTTTAATAAATCAATAAAAATGGAGTAGTTTTTAGGCTGTTTGCAACGGTTGCGGTTAGTAACTGACGTAAAAAAGCCCCTTACAACCATGAGGTTAAGGGGTTATGAATTGTATTTTTTTTTTTGAAACTATTTCATCGTTGTACTGTCCATCAACTTACCGGTGCTATCTTCCATTTTTTTATTTACACTATCTGCGGTAATTACAGCATCTGTTAATGGAGACTCTGTGGTAATTGAATCTTTTGTAGTTATAGTTGTTGAATCTTCTGTTTTACCATTACATGCCGCTAAAAACGATGTGATGGCAACAATTGCAAGTAATTTTTTCATTGCTTTATTTTTTTTTATTTTTAAAAATTTGCGAAACCCCCTCAACCTCAACCTCAACCTCAACCTCATCCTCATCCTAAACCTCAACCTCAACCTCAACCTCAACCTCAACCTCAACCTCAACCTTTACTTCTTCCTAAAAAACAACCTCACCGGCACGCCACTAAAATTAAAGTTTTCACGTAACTGGTTCTCAAGATAATTCTTATAAGGCGTTTTTACATCATCGGGATAATTACAAAAAAACGCAAAGCTGGGCGTAAATGTTGGCAACTGGGTAACGTACTTTATTTTAAGCTGGTTGCCCCTTACAACCGGTGGCCGGTATGCTTCAATCACCTTCTGCATCACTTCATTTAACTGCGATGTTGGTATGCGCCTTTTACGGCTTTCAAAAACATCAAGCGCCGCTTCAATACTTTTAAATATGCGCTGCTTTTCGGTTACCGAAATAAAAATGATGGGCACATCACTAAATGGTGCAAATTTTTTCTTCAACTCTTTTTCATAATCTTTGGTGGTGTTGGTTTTCTTTTCATCAACCAGATCCCACTTATTAACCAACACAACAATACCTTTTCCTTTTTTTACAGCCAGTGCAAAAATAGTAAGATCCTGTGCCGTAATTCCTTTGCCTGCATCAATCATCAGCATACAAACATCCGATTCATCTACCGCTTTAATGGCACGTATTACCGAGTAAAACTCAAGGTCTTCATGCACTTTAGCTTTGCGGCGGATACCTGCGGTATCAATGAGCATAAACTCTTTATTAAAAAGATTGTAGTGCGTATGAATGGTATCACGTGTTGTGCCTGCAATATCACTAACAATGGTACGCTCCTGCCCTATCAAAGCATTTAGTAAAGATGATTTACCTACGTTAGGCTGACCAATAATTGAAATTTTTGGCAGATCAGTTTCCGTTGCTGCTTCATCCGAATCTTTATCACTGATCTTTTCAGTTATGGCATCTAAAATTTCTCCGGTACCGCTGCCACTGATGGAGGAAACAAAAAATATATTATCAAAACCAAGTGCATAAAATTCACTGGCTTCCATCAAACGCTCATGATTATCTACCTTATTAACCACCAAAAAAACAGGCTTGGTGCTGCGGCGCAACAAATCAACCATGCTGTTATCCAGTTCGGTAATACCTGTTGATGCATCTACCATAAAAATAATGGCATTGGCTTCTTCAATAGCTATTACAACCTGCTTGCGTATTTCTTTTTCAAAAACATCATTGCTGCCGGCAACAAAACCACCGGTATCAATTACGTTAAAAGATTTGCCTGCCCATTCGGCTACGCCATACTGCCTGTCTCGTGTTACCCCGCTGATATCATCAACAATGGCTTTACGCTGCTCAAGCAAACGGTTAAAGAATGTACTTTTACCCACATTGGGCCTGCCTGTTATTGCTACTGTGAAACTCATAATCTTTAATTGATAATTTATTAATGGATAATTGATAATGCCTCAAACTAAAAGCAGGCTTCTGGAATGGAAAAAATTATCCATTATCAATTATCTCATTATCCATTAGTACCCGTATTCCTTCAACTGAAACTCATTATCCCGCCACTTGGGCCGCACTTTTACAAACAATTCCAAAAACACTTTTCTTCCTAAAAATGTTTCAATGTCTTTTCTGGCATCGGTACCCAGTTTTTTTATCATGCTGCCACCACCGCCAAGTATAATACCCTTCTGGGTTTCACGCTGCACAATAATTTCGGCACCTATTTTTGTAAGACTTGCTTTTTCTTTAAACTCCTGTACCAGCACCGTTGCATGATAAGGGATCTCTTCTCCGTATAATAAAAATATTTTTTCACGGATGATCTCACTTACAAAAAATTTGGTGGGCAAATCACTCAGGTCATCACCTTCGTAAAAAGGCTGCCCTTCAGGCAAATAAGTAAGAATGGTTTTTAACAGCTCATCAATACCTGTTTTTTGTAATGCAGATATTGAAACTACTTCTTTACAATATGGTTGTGCTGCAAAAAACGCAGCGGTTGTTTTTAATTGCTCGCCATTTACGGTATCGGCCTTGTTTAAAATAACAATGGCCGGGGCTTTCAGGCGCAAGGCACTAAAAATAGCATGACTTTCTTCTATGTTCTCTCTCACATCTGTTATCAGCAATGCAACATCCGCATCTTCCAGGCTGCCTCTTACGGCATCCATCATTTTTTCGTGCAGCTTGTATTTCGGCTCAATAATACCGGGCGTATCAGAAAAAATAATCTGGTAATCTTTTTCAGTCAAGATAGCTTTAATACGATGCCTGGTTGTTTGCACTTTATGCGATACAATGGCCATCTTCTCTCCCATCAGCGCATTAAGCAAAGTGCTTTTGCCTGCATTGGGCTTACCAAAAATATTTACAAAACCTGATTTCATGTTGAAAGCTTTTAGCTGTTAGCTGCAAGCATTTAGCGGGAGAATTGAAATGGAGGTAGTCAAATTCTGTAGCGCCAAAAGCCTGTGCTAAGAATAAAAAATCCTCAAACCTTTTGATCTGAGGATCTTGTAGTTGCGAAGACTGGGATCGAACCAGTGACCTTCGGGTTATGAGCCCGACGAGCTACCGCTGCTCTACTTCGCGGTGCAAAACTAAGGCTTTATGGCTGCGCAGCCAAATAATATCAAACTTTGTAACAGACTTTGGAACAAACCCCAACTTGGCAGGGGCAAAAAATAATTCTTATTGCTTTTAAAATGGGCAGTTTTAATTCCGATAAAACCAGCCCTGGTGTATGGCTAAAGCATGGCTAAAGCATGGCTGCCGTATGGATGAAGCATAGTTAGAGCATGGAGAGTGTATGAAATATCTTTAAACTTTTTAAAGTCTTATTGGCAAAATGTATATTTTCATTGTATAAATCTTTTATGAAAAGAAATTTCATCAATTCGGTCTTATTTATCCTGTTGTTTATTTTACAGATAGGCTGCAAAAGCAAAATAAAACAGCAGGATGATGAATTATACAGCCGCCACCTGCAAAGACAGGTTAAATTAACCATCATAACTACTCCTTTGCCCGATGATAAAACTGAATTGAATTTATTGATACTAAATGATGGACAGGATATGGGGCAGTTTAGGGTAAAAGAAATTGTTGACAGTCTGTACAAGAAAAAAATGATCAACCCTTTGCTGGTAATTGGCGTGCACGCAGGCGACCGGATGAAGGAATACGGCGTAAAAGATGTACCGGATTTTTTAAACCGGGGCAATAAAGCCGGGTTTTATGATGCATTTATTAATGATGAGTTATATGCACATGCTAAAAAAAATGCAACGGTTCGTAAATTTAAATCGGTAGCCATTGCTGGCTCTTCGCAGGGAGGTTTAGCTGCTTTTGATATTGCCTGGAACCATGCTGTTAAAATTGATAAAGTGGGTGTTTTTTCCGGTTCGTTCTGGTGGCGGGATGAGGATGATAAAGCCGCCGATTATGCAGATGATAAAAACCGCATTATGCTCAATAAGATCCAATCTTCTAAGAAAAAAGCAGGTTTAAAATATTGGTTTTATGTTGGTGGCAAAGAAGAAACCGGCGACCGGGATAAAGATGGAATTATTGATGTGGTGGATGATACAAAGGATTTGATTGAAATAATAAAAAGCAAAAACATTAGTTTACCTGAAGATATAAGATTGGTTGAAGATGCAAGTGGCAAACACGATTACGAAAGCTGGAGCAAGCAATTACCGGCTTTTTTGGTTTGGGCTTTTGGAAAATAGAACCGTTAATCCGGTAATCCGTTAATTAGTTAATTGGTAAAACAAAAAGCATAATGCATTTTATGAAAACGGATTAACAGATTAACTAATTAACAGATTAACGTACTTAATTCTCTTTAGAAATACTGCTGGCCTCGCTACTACGCTTTTCTTTAATAACAGCAGCTCCCTTATATTTAATATCACTTGCGCCGCTTGCAGATGCTGTAAGTTCGCTGTTAATGGTTATGTATAAATCAGATGCTCCTGAAACATTGGCATTGCAAATATCAGTAACCAGATTGTAAGCCTTAATATCGCTGGCGCCGCTGCTTTTAATGTTTACAGTGTTTGCAGTACCAGATAATTTTGCATCGCTGGCACCGGTTAAATTAATATCCAGCATATTTACTTTTACCATGCCATTAAAATAACATGCACCCGACATCTGTAATATCAATGCAGTAGTTTTAATACTTCCAACTACAATCACATCACAGGCTCCGGATGCTTCAATTTTTTTAAGATCGGTAAAAGAAACATATACCCTCAGTTTGCGGTTCTTTTTTATCCAGCCTTTTTCGCCATCATAAAATATTTTTAATGTGCCGTCTTCTATAACTGTTTTTATGCCTGGCTTATAATTTTCTTCAGATGCACTTACTGCCAAACCCATATCATCCGACTGTGATAAATACAAATCAATACCGCCCGAAACTTTAATGGCATCAAAACTTCCGGCTACGGTTCTTACCGATGCATTGGCATCAACCACAATATCATTTTGTGCATTTGAATTTGTTGCGGCAAAAAAAATGGCAATTAATAAAAAAATCTTCTTCATCTTATTTACAGTTTTAAAAAGCACTGGCAATTTTGGTGAGGGGTAACCGGTTTGTAAAACGGTTGCCCTCACCACCATGTTTTATGGCTATACTTGCTTAATTATACGTACTACCAATCTGCTTTGTTACAATATTTAAAAAAATATCCAAAACTCCCCTACCTTTGTTTTATAAAGTTCTTTTAACCGTTTGAATTTCCGGGGTGCTTTATTTGTCATACTAAGCTTGTTGAAGTATTACAAATAAGGCTGAGATAATACCCGATAACCTGCTCAGGATAATGCCTGCGAAGGGAGAAAAAAAGCCCCTCCTTGAACTGCGTTCTTTCTTTTACAAAGAACCCCAAAGGGAGGAATATAAAAGCCGATTATTACTCTCTCTGGATTTTCAGCCTAATTTTTTAATGATGAAGAAGTTATTTGCATGTGCATTTTTGTGCACAGTTTGTTTTGTAGCATTTGCACAAAAAGAAACAAAATTTAATGATACAGCCTACCTGCAGCCGGTAGAAGTGCAGGCAGTAAGGGCTGGCGAAAAAGCACCCTTTGCAAAAACAGATCTTACTAAAAAAGAAATTGAAAAAAATAACCTGGGACAGGATCTTCCTTTTTTATTAAATCAAACTCCATCGGTAGTTGTAAATTCAGATGCAGGCAATGGTGTAGGCTACACCGGCATACGCATACGTGGTACAGATGCAGGCCGCATTAATGTTACACTCAACGGCATACCTTATAACGATGCCGAAAGCCAGGGAACATTTTTTGTTGATCTGCCCGATTTTGCATCATCGGCAAACAGCATACAGGTGCAGCGTGGCGTTGGTACATCAAGTAACGGTGCCGGGGCTTTTGGTGGCACCATCAACATTGCAACCAATGAACTCAATAAATATTTTTTTGCATCAACCAATAACAGTGCCGGAAGCTTCAATACTTTTAAAAACAATATTCAGTTTGGTACTGGTTTACTTGGCAAACATTTTACTATTGATGGCCGGTTAAGCCGCATCAGCAGCGATGGATATATTGACCGTGCAAAAACTAACCTGCAATCTTTTTACCTCAGCACTGCTTTTGTAAATGCAAATAATTCATTGCGTTTGAATGTTTTTTCGGGTAAAGAAAAAACCTACCAGGCCTGGAACGGTGTTGCCCAATATTTATTGGATACAAACCGCACTTACAACCCCAGCGGCACCGAAAAGCCCGGTGAACCTTACGATAACGAGACAGACAATTACACCCAAACACATTACCAGCTGTTTTATAACCATAAATTCAATAATTTTTGGAAAGGGAATATTGCCGTTTTTTTAACAAGAGGCAAAGGTTGTTACGAACAGTATAAAGCGCAACAGGCATTTTCTGATTATGGCTTAGCCGATTATAATAACGGAACAACTACCATAACAGAAACAGACCTGGTTCGCCGGCTTTGGCTTGATAATTATTTTTACGGAACCATCTTTTCTTTACAATATCAAAAAAATAAAACACAATTTATTTTTGGCGGCGGATACAATGCGTATGATGGTAAACATTATGGCGAAATAAAATGGGCCGCTGTGCAAGCCGCTGTGCCAAAGGATTACCGCTGGTATAATTTAACTGCTTACAAAAAAGATTTCTCTGTTTACAGTAAATGGATACAGCAATTAAACAGCCATTGGCAGGGCTTTGCGGATGTGCAGTTTAGACATATAGATTACCACATTTATGGTTTTAGGAATAACCCTGCATTGGCCATAAAAGAAAACTATTCGTTTCTAAATCCTAAAATCGGTATAACCTATTTAAATAAAAGCTGGAAAGCTTATCTCTCTTATTCACTGGCAGGCAAAGAACCTAACCGGGATGATTTTGAAGCCGGCAATACCCAGCAACCGAAAGTAGAAAAATTAAATGATGTTGAACTGGGAGTTGAAAAAACCACAGCAACATATTCCTTTGCTGCAAACATCTATTACATGTATTACCAGAACCAATTGGTTTTAACCGGTAAAATAAATGATGTGGGTGCTTACACCAGAACAAATATACCGGTTAGTTACCGTGCCGGGATTGAGTTACAGGGCAAAACAAAAATTACCAAATGGATGAACCTGGCTGCCAACATTACCTTCAGCGAAAATAAAATTAAAAACTTTGGGGAGTACCTGGATGATTATGATAATGGCGGACAGCAAACAAAATTTTATAAAAAAACTGATATTGCTTTTTCGCCTGCGGTAATTGCGGGTGGCAGCATTAATGCTATTCCGGTAAAAAATACGGAGATCAATTTGATAAGCAAATATGTTGGCAGACAATATTTAGATAACACCTCACAAAAATCAAGAAGCTTGAATGCGTATTATGTGCAGGATATCAGGTTAAGTTATGCTGTACAAAACAAAATATTTAAAGCAACCGATTTTATTGTACAACTCAACAATGTGTTTAACAAAAAGTACGAGCCAAACGGCTACAGCTTCAGTTATATTTATGGCGGAGCATTAACTACAGAAAATTTTTATTTTCCCATGGCGGGATTTAATTTTATGGTGGGGGTAAATTTGAAGTTTTAACCGTTAAACCGTTTCTTGTTTCTCGTTATGCCAAAGCATCAAAACGAGAAACAAGAAACATTGCTATTTATATTTCTCCTGCCAGCCCAACATACCGCCTGCCAGGTTTTTTACATTGGTAAAGCCAAATGTTTCCAGCATCATGCAGGCTTGCATGCTGCGCTGGCCGCTGCGGCAATAGCAAACAACTTCTTCATTCTTTAAATTATCAATATCATCTGTCTGCATGGTTTGAATTTTACCCAATGGCAGCAAAGTACCGCCAATATTATAGTCTGCATGCTCTGCAGGTTCACGTACATCAACTAAATTAATAGCTTCGCCGGCATCCATACGGGTTTTTATTTCTTCAGCAGTAATTGTTGTCATGATATTTACTATTTATTTTTTTCTGTTTTAATTTTTGGCTTGCCTGTATTATCTTTTTTATTTGTCAAAGAATCCGAATCAAGCGGTTTATTTTCCTGCGATATCCACACATCCATCAATTGGCCCGAACGGATATAGATTGGTATATTTTCTTCATCAAACCTTTCGGGTCTTTGTTTTATTACATAAGCAGAACAGGTATCGGATATAGCAGCTCCGTGTGCAATGGTAGCTCCAAGACTTATACCATTTTCATCCAGATAGGCTTTGGCTTCACAATACGTCATACCAACTAATGATGGAACTATCATCTGCCTGTCTTCCAGTCCACCACCAATTACCAGATCAATAGTGCTGCCCCATTGTATTTTTGCTTTTTCGGCAATGCGTGTTCCATTATATTGCTGTTCCAGCACAGAGCCCATCATAAAATCCGGGCGAAAGGTTGTATCGCCCAATCTTAAATGATTACGCTCCAGTATCCTTATGGCAGAAGCCAGATTTTGCCCTTCCAGTTTTGGCATGTTAAGCATTGGAGGCACGTACCGGTTTACGGTAATAAAAACGGTGCGGTTAACTTTCACTGTTGCATTGGGATCGGGCAATTGCTTTAAAACAGTACCACGTTTGGCAGTATCGGTAAAAACAGAATCTTGTATGTACACCTCAAAGCCCTGCTTTTCCATCAGCGCAACGGCTTCGTTGGTTTTCATACCGGTAACGGCGGGTACTTTTAAATAAGCACCATGTCTTGTAATCCAACCAAGGGTTTTTAAAACTAAAAATAATATCAGCAATGCTAATACAATTGCTGCCAGTAGGTTTACCCAAAAGGGTTTATGAGTAAGAGTTTTAAACACGCTGTTGATTTAATATTTTTATTTGTT
>JAYURR010000133.1:0-11811 GCA_043756605.1 Chitinophagaceae bacterium | reverse complement strand
TTATCTGATGGGTTAAAAAAATTAGGAAAGAAAGTGGTGCTTGCATTGCGTGAACCATCGCTAGGCCCATGTTTTGGCATGAAGGGCGGCGCAGCAGGCGGCGGCTACAGCCAGGTTGTACCGATGGAAGAAATCAACCTGCATTTTACCGGCGACTTTCATGCCATTACCGCAGCAAACAATAATCTGGCTGCCTTGCTTGATAATTTTCGTTTTTATAATCGTGGTAAACCCGAGGGCATAAAAACTGTTTTATGGAAACGTTGTTTGGATGTAAATGACCGGGTGCTGCGTAAAATTGTAACTGCGTTAGATACACCAAACAATGGCATACCATCCGAAACCGGTTTTGTAATTACACCCGCCAGCGAAATTATGGCGGCACTTTGTTTATCGGAAGGGATTGATGAACTGCGAAAAAAAATTGATAATATTTTATTGGGTTTTACTTTTGCCGGCGATCCTTTCACTACAAAACACCTCGGAGTTACCGGAGCAATTACTGCTTTGCTAAAAGATGCCATTCAGCCCAATCTTGTACAAACTTTAGAAGGCACGCCCGCCATGATACATGGCGGGCCCTTTGCAAATATTGCACACGGCTGCAATTCGCTAATGGCAACTAAAACAGCTTTGCAGTTTGGTGCTTATGTAGTAACCGAAGCTGGCTTTGCAACTGATTTGGGTGCCGAAAAATTCTTCAATATTAAATGCCGCAAAGCAGGTTTGCAACCGGCCATGAGTGTGCTGGTGGCAACATCGCAGGCATTAAAACTTAGCGGCGGTGCCGAAGCAAAAACCATGATGCTGCCCGATATGGTGGCGCTTGCAAAAGGGGTTCGTAATCTGGAGAAACATATTTCAATACTCAAATCTTTTAAACAAAAAGTATTGGTGGTGCTTAACCGTTACCATTTTGATACGGCAGAAGAAATTGCATGGCTGCGTAACTGGTGTACCGAAAAGGAAGTTGCTTTTGCAGTAAACGATGGCTTTACGCATGGCGGAGAAGGTGCGTTGGAAATGGCGCAGGCCGTGGTTGATATTTGTGAAAACCCATCGCCGGCAATACAGCACACCTACGAACTAAGCGATGATATTGAAACCAAGATCCGTAAAATTGTAACTACTATTTATGGTGCAACTGATGTGGTGCTGTATAAAAAAGCGCAGGATATGATCAAGAAAATAAAACAACTGGGGCTGGAACATTTACCCGTTTGCATGGCTAAAACGCAATACTCTTTTACACACAATCCGTTACAAAGTGATATTTACACTGATTTTAAAATTGATGTAGATGACCTGGTAATTAACCAGGGCGCCGGTTTTATAGTGGCTGTTTGTGGCGAAATGGTGCGTATGCCTGGATTGCCAAAAATACCACAGGCAAATAATATTGATGTGGTTGATGGAAAAATTATTGGGGTGAGTTAAGCGCTTTAATTCTTCTTGGATTTAAAGATTGAAAAATTATTCTGCAGGCAGCACATTCCAGAATATTACCACAATCCGTCTCCGCTCATCGTTTAATTTATAATTTGCAATTTTTGCATCGGGCAACTTTTCACCCATGCCGGTTTCGTTCGATTCAAACACAACTTTAGTGATGAGTTTAAAATCCGGAAACCTTTCTTTAAGCAATTGCGTAAGAAGCACAGAAATTTTTTCGGCACGTAAGGCAGATAAAGCCGCATTCAACGCTTCTTTTTCGGGATTGGGATTGTTTAAATAGGCCGCCAGTGTGCTGTAAAGTTTTGAGCCTTTGCCTATATTGCTGCCATCTGCATATCCATTTACGGTAATGGTTGCGGTGCGTATTACATTGGCATAATTATTCGAAAATTTTACAAGTGAATCTATTATAGGTGAAAAATATTTTTTGGCAAGATTGTATTTTTTTTCTGGTATTATAAAACCTCCTGGTCCAAAAAAAGCCGCCAGGTTAAAAAGATTTGGTTTCGATTTAGATAAGCCATCTTCTATCATATTGAAAATAAATTCTCTGGCCACCGCTTTTTTATTTACAACTGAATCAATCAGCAGAATTTTTGTTTTAATCAGCCTGAAATCTTTTGTAAACTCTTTTGGCGAATTTACTTTTTGTTGCAAAGCGGCTATTTCAACAGCAAGCGAATCCATCCTGTTTTTATACATCAGTAAACGCTCATCTAACTTACCGGCAATTGCAGAGTCAACATTACCGCTGCTAACCTGGCTATCTTTATTTTCATCCAGTTTAACCAAAACAACAGCTTCTTTTTCCTGCTGCTTTGCCGCAGAGTTAAGCATGCCTTTTAAACGGGCTTTTTCGCCTGCAAGGTTTGATGTATCAAGTTGCACATCCATACCCTGAAAAGCGGATCTGTTTGTTAAAGTATTTCCGTTAACCTCGTTAACTACGGCTTTTACGCCTGGCTCTATCTGCAAATAACGCCTGCGAAAATTCTCTTTGCTGTTTATCTGCTGCTGATATTTATTTATAACGTTGCTTATCGAATCAAACCCCAATTGCATAGCCGCTAACCGTTTGCCAACATCAACTGCAACCGAATCATACATGCTTCCTGCTGCCAGTAAACTATCGTTTTTTGCAGCAAGTTTTTTTAATTTTTGATTTTCGTTTTGCTGTTGAACCTGCGCCTTGTTCAGCATATCTAACAATCGCACACGGGCCAGGTACAAAAAATATTTTCTGTTATGTAATTCCGCATCATTGGCATTACGCTGGCTTTGTGCAAAAAGATTATTACTGCATAGTGGCAATGTTATTACAGCAAAAAGCATAAAAAGTAAACGAGCTTTCATGTTGAAGATTAAATCAATAAAAAATAAATTAAGATAGAAATGCAGTTAATTAACGAAAGTTATTAAACGATAAGCGTATAAAATTAATCAAAATTTTTAGTTAAAAAAGAATAAATATATATAAATTTTTAGACCATCCTTTCTTTAAAAGATTGCAAGGTTTTGAGTAAAATAAGAATGACTAAAACCTGCGTGGGGGCATTGGAATTAATGCACTGGTACGTTTTTTATAATCTTCAAAAGCAGCATTGCCCTTGTATTTTTTTTCCAGCATGGGAATGCCCGAAACAAATACAAGTAACAGCGTAATGGTAAGCGGACTGATAATAAAGTAAAAACTGTTTGTTACCGGGATGGTAATAATAAAAATGCTCCACCACATTACAATCTCTCCAAAATAATTTGGGTGGCGGCTGTATTTCCACAAGCCGGTTTGTATTATTAAACCTTTATTTTTTTGGTTTGATTTAAAAACTTCCAATTGCCAATCTGCAACTGCCTGAAAATAAAAACCAATCAGCCAGCAGCATAAACCAATCCAGGTAAAAATATCCCACTGCATAAAACCTGCAACAGCCGTATGTATAACCGGAGAAATAATTACGAGTAAAAAAACTCCCTGTAATAAAAACACCTGTAAATAACTGCGCAGGTAAAAATATTTTCCCCATTCCTCCCGCCAGGCTTTGTATCGAAAATCTTCTGCCTTGTTTTTATTGCGTAGATAAATATGTATGCTCAGGCGCAAACCCCAAAGTGTAACAAGCACATACAAAAGTTTTAAAACCGGGTATGAAGGATAGCAGATAAAAAGAAAAACACAGATAATGATGTAACCAATGCCCCAGGCAATATCGGCAACATCGTTTCTTTTTTTATAAACTGAAATGCCAAACCAGATAGATGCATAAACAAAAATGGTTGCGAAGCTGTATAGAAAAGCGGCTAACATTTACCCAACCCATTTTACAATATAAAAACCCGCAGTGCTTACAATGCCGGTAAGTAACGAGCCCCAGATAATATCAATAAAAACAATGGGCAGCGGCCAGTTTTTTAAAGTGGCCAGGTTGGTAAGGTCGTAAGTTGCGTAAGTAAAAAAGCCAAACAAAGCGCCGGCAATAATTGCCTTTGCCAGCGAGTTTTTTTCAACCGCAGGTAATACGGCAAAATAAAAAATACCTATAATAAACAGCAGGTAAAAAATAATTGCTGCCGGCCAGTTTACTTTATCGCTTAAAAAATTACCAAGGTATTTTTTATAAAGATCTTTGGCTATCAGGCCCAGCCAGGCCATATCTACGGCAAAAAAAACAATGGCAGTAAGCAGGTAACTGATAATAAGTTTATAAAATGGCATACTTAAAGTTAACCTAATTGTTTTTATTTAAATGCTATTGTAATGTAATTGTAATAAATAATTTTTGGGTGAAAATTTTAACAGGCGTTAACATAAAATTTATTTTTTGGCATGGTTATTAACACGGAATTAATTATAAAACTGTTATTATGATTATTTATGTAAAAAACATGATAAGCCAACGTTGTAAAATTGTAGTAACTAACATACTCCAAAATTTTGAAATAGAAGCTAAATACATCAGCATTGGCGAAATTGAGCTTAAAGAAAAAATGCCGGTGTTTAAATTAATGCAGCTGAACGCTGCTTTAAAACAAACCGGACTTGAATTGGTTTTTGAAAAAAAAAACCAGCTTGTTCAGCAGATAAAAAATATAGTTTCAGAGATTATTCACTTTTCAACTGAGCCCCTTACTATGAAGTTTTCATGTTATTTAAGTAAACGCCTGAATTATAATTACACTTACCTGGCAGGCATTTTTAAAAAACTTAATGGTATTACTATAGAGCATTTTATGATTTCTCAAAAAATTGAAAAGGTAAAATCTTTGCTTATTGCCGGCGATATGCACTTAAGCGAAATTGCCTACCAGATGAACTATAGCAGCGTTAGCCACCTATCGGCACAATTTAAAAAAGTAACCGGGCGTAATGCAAGCGAATACAGGTTGCCAAGGGTAAACAGCTAAGTTGAACCAAAGGATAAAAATGCATCCAGAATCTCATCGTGATTGATGCTGCAACAAAATATTTTATCGGCAATAAAAAACAAAATGCCATTATATTTGGCAATGCAAAATCTTAAAGATCATTTTTTATTAAGAGATGATATTACTTATCTCAATTTTGGATCCTTCGGCGCCTGCCCAAAACCGGTGTTTGAAAAATACCAGCAATTTCAGTTAGAGCTGGAGCAAGGGCCGGTACAATTTATTACCTCAAGCGGATTAAAATATCTTGAAACAGCTCGGGAGGCTTTGGCCAAATATCTGCATTGCCATAAAGACGATCTGGTATATGTAACCAACCCATCGTATGCGGTAAATTCGGTTGCAAAAAGTTTTAATCTTAAACCCGGCGATGAAATACTTACTACCAATATTGAATATGGTGCCTGCGATAAAGCATGGGAATATTGTTGCGAAAAATCCGGAGCCGTTTATATTAAACAACCAATTTCTTTACCTATAAAAAGTAAAGAAGAGTTTGTAAACGATTTTTTTAAAGGGGTAAGCTCAAAAACAAAATTAGTTTTTATCAGCCATATAACGAGCAGCACAGGGTTGCGACTGCCGGTAGAAGAAATTTGTGCAGCAGCAAAAGAAAAAGGGATTATGACTTTTGTAGATGGCGCACATGCGCCCGGACAAGTGCCTTTAAATTTACAATACTCGCCTTTTGATTTTTACACCGGTGCCTGCCACAAGTGGATGATGACACCGAAGGGAAGTTCATTTCTCTACGTAAAAAAAGAATTGCAACACCTGGTTGATCCATTGGTGGTAAGTTGGGGTTATAAAGCCATGTTTCCATCTCCCTCAACTTTTTTAGATTATCACCAGATGAATGGTACCAGAGATTACTCGGCTTTTTTAACCATACCAGCAGCCATTGAGTTTATGGAAAAGCACAACTGGCATCAGGTTGCGGCTGATTGCAGAAAATTAGTTCAGCAAAACGCTCAGGCGCTTTGCGAAATTTTAGGAAGCAAACCACTTGCGCCAATTACCGATGATTTTATTCTGCAACTTTTTAGTGCCGAAATAAAAACTACTGAGCCGGAAAAATTACACAGCCATTTTTACGATAATTATAAAATTGAAATACCCGTAATGCGGCACGGCGATAAAGTGTATCTGCGTTATTCTATAAATGCATTTAACACTCAGCAGGATTTGGATAAATTATTTTCGGCTGTTAAAGAAATAAAAAGCAAAACTGATTTGATAAGTTAGCGGCGTTAATTGAAGCTAACAAAAAGCTGAATTAGAAATTGTATTTTTTATTTCCCACGAAGCCACGAAGGCCACAAAGAAATACTGAAAAAGTGAAAACTCTTTGTGCTCTTTGCGACTTTGTGGGAACATTTTTTCAAGGCAGGTTATTTAGTTTCTGTTCAAATTATAAATGACATAGCCTTCCTGTCATTATTAATTTAATTTATCCACAAAAAACTCCAGCAACCTTTCATCACTCATTTTATTTGCAGTAGATTCTTCTGTTTTTGTGTTTTTAAACTGAGGCGTTTCTGCCAGGTACCGCATAAACTGCTCCTGCACCTGTCCCGTACCTGTTGCATGCAGGTGTGTGGCATTTACAATGTGCGTGGCAATTTCTTTAAAATACTTTGCCTGCAACATCTGCTTCTGGTTATTTTCATTTTTATTGCTGGGACTTGGCGAAACTGCTTCGCCTGCCACATGTGCAATTACGGTTAGTGTGCCGGCTTCGCTGCCATCGCTTCCTACTACTGTGGCGTTTTGTGTATCCATCCAAACGCCAAATCTTTTTTGATTGCTCATAATGTTTTATTTAGTGTATTTGTAGGTACTCAATAACCGTACCCTAAATGCCAAGGCAGATTTTATCTAATAATTACCCGCCAACTTGTGTTTATATTTATTGTAGAAGAGAAGGTAGCATTTCAATTTTTTCAAAATTGAATTTAGCCACAAAGGGCCAAAGGCACAAAGGAAAATGCGTAGCATTTTTTTACTTCGTGGCTTTGGCCCTTTGTGGCTAACCTTTTTCGCAGCGAAACTGAGAAAAATTTTCTTTAAAAGTATTTCATCATTGATCTGCGATTAAAACTCCGCACTCTTCGGATACCTAGGAAAAGGTATCACATCCCTGATATTGCCCATACCGGTTACAAACTGTACCAATCGCTCAAACCCAAGCCCAAAGCCTGCATGCGGACAGGTACCAAACTTCCTCGTTTCCAGGTACCACCACAATTCCTCGGCAGGTATATGCATTTCTTCCATACGCTGCGTAAGCTTATCCATGCGTTCTTCACGCTGGCTGCCACCAACAATTTCGCCAATGCCCGGTGCAAGTATATCCATGGCGGCAACGGTTTTACCATCATCGTTCTGGCGCATGTAAAAACTTTTTATCTCTTTGGGATAATCAGTTAATATCACTGGTTTTTTAAAATGCTTTTCCACCAAATATCTTTCATGCTCACTCTGCAGATCGGTTCCCCAGCCTTCAATTAAATATTGAAATTTCTTTTTCTTATTGTGGTTGCTTTCTTTTAAAATTTCGATTGCTTCGGTATAAGTCAGTCTTTCAAAATCATTATCAACTACAAAATTTAATTTCTCCAGCAAACCCATTTCGCTTCTTTCAATCTGTGGTTTTTGTTTTTCTTCTTCTTCCAGCCGCAGTGCTAAAAAATCCAGGTCTTCTTTATTATTATCCATGGCATACTTTATCACATACTTGATAAATGCTTCGGCCAGGTTCATGTTATCTTCTAAATCGTTAAAGGCAACTTCGGGTTCAATCATCCAGAACTCGGCCAGGTGGCGGGTTGTGTTGCTGTTCTCTGCCCGAAAAGTTGGTCCGAATGTGTAAATATCACTGAAAGCTGTTGCTGCCAGTTCACCTTCTAATTGTCCGCTTACGGTAAGGTTGGTACTGCGCCCAAAAAAATCTTCTTTAAAGTTTATAGAGCCATCTTCATTCTTTGCTGCCGTTCCATCCAAAGGCAAAGCGGTTACTTTAAACATTTCGCCGGCACCTTCAGCATCGCTGGCTGTAATGATGGGTGTGTGCAAATAAAGAAACCCCTTATCATTAAAAAATTTATGAATGGCGAAAGCTAAAGCATGGCGAACACGAAATACAGAACCAAATGTGTTGGTTCTAAAACGCATGTGTGCATTCTCCCGTAAAAATTCCAGGCTGTGTTTTTTGGGTTGCATGGGAAAAGTTTCCGCATCACTGTCGCCCAGTATTTCAATGGATGTTGCTTTCAGTTCTACTTTTTGTCCCTTGCCTAAAGAAGCAATTACTTCGCCGGTAGCTTTAATGCAGGCACCAGTTGTAAGGCGCTTTAGCAAAGCTTCATCAAACTGGCCAAGTGTGGCAACTATCTGTACATTATTATTGGTGCTGCCGTCGTTAAGGGCAATAAACTGGTTGTTGCGAAAAGTGCGTACCCATCCCATTACGGTTGCTTCGTAGTTGGCTTTATCGCTGGCCAACAGGTCTTTAATTCTGATTCTTTTGTTGAACATATTTATTATTTGTGGATTGCAAAGATAAGCGTTTGTCTGAACGGGGATTTGGGTGGATTAAAAGGATTTTGAAGATATCTACCAAAAAGTCGCCTGAGCCAGCTAACGGGTCTAAAATAAAATGTATAAATTTGTATAAATGAAAGTAAAATGAAAAGCGTAACATTTTTAACTGACAAAAAAAGAAACCGGGAGATTTTACAGATAGATTTAAAAACGTTATCGAAATACCCGGACGAACTGGAAGATCTTGTAGATGTTATCGTTGCTGAAAGCCGCAAAAATGAAAAAAATATTTCGTTGGCTGATGCAAAGAAGATATTGAAGAAAAATGGAAAGTTATAATCTGGGTTAATTATAAATATCTTTCCTATTCCCTACATCTCTGATGCTCACTACCTTAATTCCATCATCAATATTGTAAATGACTCTGTAATCACCAATTCTTATACGGTAAAGATTTTCATTACTTCCTTTTAGCTTTTTGCAATTAACCGGTCTTGGCTCTTTTTCCAACGCCGTTATTTTTTCCATAATCCTTTTAACGTCCTTATTATTTAGGTCATTTAGTTCTTTTAGCGCAGAAGGTTTAAATGTGACGCTGTACATATCAATTTAATTTATTTGCAAATTTAAGAAACGTTTTATTGCTCAGTTCATCCACACCATTTTAACAAATGCAATTAAAGCCCAATAGAATTACCGCTTTTGAACGGAGCGTCGCCACATCTCCCCAATCAAAGATTAACAGCCCGATACCCAAAAAAATTCCATTTTTTTAAAAAAACACCGTAATATTGCATCAGAATCTGGCTGAGGAGCAACTTTCAAAAAATACCTTATCAGCTGTTCAAGTTCCATCAATATAAATTCTCAATCACTATTTTTCAGACTTAAGACGGGATTTTTGAAGAAAATCATTTTTCATTATTTATGTACGACATTTCACAACTGAACGACCTGCTCGTTCCTGAGTTGCTTGATATTGCAGAGCAATATAACATCTCCAACGCAAAAAAACTTGCTAAACAGGATCTGATAAACAAGATTCTTGAAACCCAAACCAATATGAACACAGAAAAAAAAGACGAAGGCGAAAAGCCAAAACGCAAACGGATTGTAAAACCTGTTGAAACCGAAGGAGCACCAGAACCGGTTGCTGCTGCCGCAAAACCTAAAAAAGCAGAAGCAGAAAAGAAACCTTTTAAAAAACAGGTAGAGGTTGAAGAGGAAGATATGGATGTGCAACCCATCACCGATCAGGAAAGTACCATACCAGCCGCCATAGCACAAATGCTTGCTGCAGAAGATGAGCAGGATCAGGCCCCCGAAACAGATATGAGTGATGAAGGAAGTGCACAGCCACCAGCAAAACAATACAACCAAACCAGGCAACAACCTGTTTTTAATATTGAGTTTGATGGTGTAATTTTAGGTGAAGGTGTGCTGGAAATGATGGCCGATGGTTATGGCTTTTTACGTAGCAGCGATTACAATTATTTATCATCGCCAGATGATATTTATGTATCGCCCAGCCAGATAAAATTGTTTGGATTAAAAACCGGCGATACCGTTTACGGAAGTGTTAGGCCCCCAAAAGAAGGCGAAAAATATTTTGCTTTGCTTAAGGTTGAAACAATCAATGGTAAATCGCCGGAAGAAGTTAGAGACCGTGTGCCGTTTGATTATTTAACGCCGCTGTTTCCTTTCGAAAAATTAAATCTTACTACCAGATCGGATAATTACAGCACCCGAATTATGGATTTGTTTACGCCCATTGGTAAGGGCCAGCGTGGTTTAATTGTTGCCCAGCCAAAAACGGGTAAAACCATGTTGCTTAAAGAACTGGCAAATGCCATTGCCGAAAATCATCCGGATTGTTACCTGATGATTGTACTGGTAGATGAAAGGCCGGAAGAGGTTACCGATATGGAGCGTAGTGTGAAGGCAGAAGTAATTGCATCAACTTTTGATGAGCCTGCAGAAAAACACGTACGTGTAAGTACCATGGCTTTACAAAAAGCAAAACGTTTGGTTGAGTGTGGCCACGATGTAATTATTTTATTAGATTCTATAACCCGTTTGGCAAGGGCGCATAACACCGTTGCGCCATCAAGCGGTAAAGTTTTAAGTGGTGGTGTGGAAGCCAATGCGATGCAGAAACCAAAACAATTTTTTGGTGCGGCACGTAAAATTGAAAATGGCGGATCGCTTACCATCATTGCCACTGCACTGGTTGATACCGGCAGTAAAATGGATGAAGTTATTTTTGAAGAATTTAAAGGAACGGGTAACATGGAGTTGCAGTTGGAGCGTAAATTATCGAACCGTAGAATTTATCCTGCTATCGATATTGTTGCATCATCTACCAGGCGTGATGATCTGTTGCTTGATAAAGATACCTTCCAACGCATGTGGGTGTTGCGTAAACACATGGCCGATATGAATCCTGAAGAAGCGATTAATACTTTGTTGAAAAACATGAAAGGAACGAAGGATAATGCAGAGTTTTTAACGAGTATGAATGGATAGATTAATTGATAATTTTATAATGGATAATTGATAATCATCGCCCCGGACTTTCCAGGGCGGTTTTTTTGGAACAAGCTTTGGGAATGCTATTTAACATCGTTGTGTCACTCACTTGTACGGCATACCATTATTCAACTTTTATTGATGCGTAGATTTATACTTTTAATTTTTATTTTTTGTTTTATAAAGCCTGTGCAGTCAAAAGCTCAGTTCGAATCTTTTAAAGATTCGGTAGTGCAATTATACGGCCTGGTAATGACGGCGGATAGTTTAAAAGGTTTGGAAGGCGTAAGTGTGGTGGTAAAAAATCAAAACCGGGGAACGGTTACCAACGATAAAGGCGTTTTTAGCATTGTAGTTTTAAAAGGCGACGAAATTGAATTCAGCAGCATTGGGTTTAAAACAAAAATGGTTGCTATTCCTAAAGATCTTACCGGCAATCAGCAAAGTGTAATTCAGTTAATGATCAACGATACCATTTACCTGCCTGCAACAATTATAAAATCACGTCCGTCAAGGGCACAGTTTGAAAGGGATTTTTTAAACAACCCTGTGCAGGATGATTATATTACTGTTGCCCGAAAAAATAATGACGCTGCCACACGCCGCATTTTAGCAGCCAACTTACCTTCTGACGGAAGGGAAGCAAGTAACCAATTTTTAAGACAGGCAGGTACAAAAGCTTATTATGCCGGCCAGGTGCCCCCGCAAAATATTTTTAATCCATTTGCTTGGGCAGAGTTTATTAAAGCATGGAAGAGAGGAGATTTTAAAAAGAAGAGTTCTTCTACTACACGTACATCGCCAACACCTTCCACCACACCTACACCCAACGATATTTATAATCCAAAGCATTAGCCCCCC
>JAYURR010000132.1:0-37032 GCA_043756605.1 Chitinophagaceae bacterium | reverse complement strand
TTCGGTCTCAGCGGGATTTTCGCAACGCAATCTCTTTCTTTAAAATGCCCTTTCTGCGAAACCCCGATGCTGGAAGACTCTTGCAAAATTGAGCTTCGGTCTCAGCGGGGTTTTCGCAACGCAATCTCTTTCTTTAAAATGCCCTTTCTGCGAAACCCCGATGCTGGAAGACTCTTGCAAAATTGAGCTGTCAATGTTATCTTTAAGGCATGTCTGTAAAATACAAACACGCTAACACTTACTCAATGTACTTTTGTACGTTCACCTGTTTTAACTGGCTTCCACTAATTGAAACAACAAATAGTTACGACCAGGTTTATAATTGGTTTAATATTTTAAAAAAAGAAAAGGTATGTGTTGTTGCTTATGCAATAATGCCCAATCATCTGCATTGCATATTACATTTTCCGGAACCAAATTTTGATCTTAATAAAATTATCAGCAATGCAAAGCGTTTTATGGCTTATGAAATAGTTAACCGGCTTGAAGAAAATAAAGAAACAGCTTTACTTCAATTGCTGGCTGTAGCGGTAACTGAACGTGAAAAGAAGAAAGGTCAGCTTCATAAAGTATTTAAAAGTTCTTTTGATGCAAAGCCAATATTCTCTGACAAGTTTCTGATGCAGAAAATAAATTACATCCACCACAACCCGGTTAGTGGTAAATGGAACCTTGCTAAAGATTTTGTTTCTTTTGAACATAGCAGTGCATCGTTTTACGAGTTAGGAATAATACAGCATTTTGTGCCGGCACATTACAGAGATTTATAGAGTAACGGCATGATGGTTGAGCAGTATTCGGCATCGGGGTTTCACGTAAAGAGTTTTAGAAATTACAAAGTGAGATGTGAAAACCCCGCTGGGACGAAACCCCGCTGGAACAGATTTTTTTATGTGCGACTCTCTTTTCTCAAAACAATTTTCCCAATTGCCCCGCAAACAATATATTTACCGCACAACTAAAAAAAGCTATGCCTGATACCAACAAATGCCCGCTCTGCAACCGTCAACTGGCCGAACCCATTGTACGCCATCATTTAATACCACCCAGCAAGGGCGGCAAAGATTCTACTACAGTACCGATGCACAAAATTTGCCAGGCCAAAGTGCACGCCGTTTTTACCGAAACTGAACTCAAAAATTATTATAACACGGTTGAACGGTTAAAGGAACATGAAGACATTCTTAAATTTATTAAATGGGTAAGTAAAAAGGAAGGGGAATTTTTTGATACTACCATTAAAAAGAAATAGAACTCATTTTACTTTTCTGTTATCATTAAAAATACCACTCCGGCATAAACTGCTTCATTGTATATTTTGGCCGTGGTTTTTTATCGCAGCATATCTCCTTCAAAACCAACCAATAATTGCCCGTTATACGCTTAAGTTAATTTGCGCTGCAGAAATTAATAATGCTATAGCAAGTAACTGTATATTTGTTATTGAACTGTAACCTTAAATACTTTGCTTCCCTATGTGTATTAAGTTGCTGCTTTTTATATTTTTTTCAATTGCTGCATTACAAAAATTACAAGCGCAGGAAACTCCAAAAACATTACTATGGAGAATATCGGGCAACAGTTTTACAAAGCCCTGTTATTTATACGGCACCATGCATGCAGCAGATAAACGAATATATTATCTGGGCGATTCTGTTTACAGCAGCATTAGTTTTTGTGATGGGTTTGCCATGGAGGTTGATCCCGGCGAGAGCGTTGATACGCTTATAAATTCTCTTGAAACCAAGGAACTTAATATTGCCTATAAAAAAGCTATTGAAAATAACCTGATAAAAACAGATTCCGGTATTTATAAAAGAAGGCAATGGGAATTTGATTCTGCATATAACAAACTTGGTCAGCGTTATGATGATCTTTCTGCAAGGGATATTGCCAGGTTACGTAAAGCATACCGGCAAAGAGACAGAAATGACATGAATACCACTTTTGATCTTTATCTTTTTGACCTGGCAAAAACACAGGGTAAAATAATGGGAGGGCTTGAGGATATATCTGGTCGTGCTGCTATGCTGGATGAACTTGGTAATACATTTGACCCGGATCTTTTTTTGAAAAACCAAAGAAAAAAATATGTGGATGTATATGAATGGATGATAGTAAATTATATTGCTGCAGAGCTTGACAAAATGCATGAATTCAGCAAACTTGGACAAACAGAGCGTGATATCAGCATTATGCTGAACAATCGAAATGATATTATGGCCAGGCGCATTGATAGCCTTGGAAAAATACGAAGCACTTTTTCGGCAGTTGGTGCCGCACATTTACCCGGCGATTCTGGTGTAATAAGTTTATTACAAATCAGAGGATTTACTGTTGAACCTGTTTTTTCATCAAAGAAAATAGTGCCGGGAGATTATAAAATTACCAGGCGGCTTAACACACTGATGAGCATTTCTGATCCCGATTCTAATTATATCGTGCAAATGCCTGGTAAGCCAACCGAACTTGTTGGCATTACCAGCAATTTAGTTGTAAAAATGTATAAGGAATTATCTAATGAGATTATGCTTATGTGCGGTGTTTATGAAGATGGAAATATGAATAAAACCCTTGACAAAGAATTGGAGGATATTAAATACACTTTTCGCTGGAATGATGTAAAACTAAATTCAACAAATAAAATTAACAGGCAGGGCCTTGATGGTTATGAAATAAATTTTAAAGGTCAGGCAGGACATGTGAAGTTGCATCTTTTTTATAAAAACGGAAAAACATACATGTTTGGAGCCGGGGCTAAGGATAAGGACAGCCTGGAATCTGTGCGATGCAAAAATTATATGGCAACATATATCATGAATCTGGATAAGCAAAAAGCCGAAACTGATATGATATTTTTTGAGAGCAAGGAAAAAGCTTTTAGTGTAAGCCTGCCAGTGCAGCCACAAAAAGAAACCATTGCAGGATCTGTTACCTACACCCGGGAAGATGTAACACTTTTCAGCAGTGTAGATATGAAGAAAAAAATAAGTTACCTAGTTCTGTTAAAAGAGCCATTTAAAGGGTACTACAATGATTTTGACAGTACCATTTTTACACAAACTACAAATGAAGTTTTAAAAGGCCTTATTGTTTTAAATATGGCAGAAGAAAATGTAATGCTGGATAATGTTGCTGCTTTAAAAGTTAAGATAAGGGCCATGGTTGATGGCAAAACACAGGTAATTTACAGCGTACAGGCCATGCGTCACAACAGGTTTTACAACCTTACCGCAAGAGGCTTAGCTATACCCGGCAACGAATTGTTATTTGATGCGTTCTTCAACTCATTTAAATTTCTTCCTTACCATGAAACAACATTTGAAAAATTTACGGGAGGCAATAACCTGTTTTCAGTATCTGCACCCTCTTCAATAAACATACTGCATAACAGAATAGCAGCTTCAGCTAAACGAACAGATTATTATGCGTACGACAATTATGTGGCGATGTCTTATGGCATTACTGCATTGGGTATAGATAAATATTACTGGGCAAATGAAAGAGGTATGTTATTGAATGATTATGCACGTTTTCATTTTAATGATTCGCTGGCTGTAAATAACATTTATGGTGGCGATTCTTTACTTTACAAAAAAACTGTTTTTAACGAAGGTTCTGAAGGCAGGGAATTACTGCTTAAAACCTTACGCAATAACACTTACAGCAGGATACGCATCATGCATTATGCCGACTCTGTTTTTATACTAAATATAAAAGGAGATAAAGAACTGATAACAAATAATAAAGCAGATATTTTTTTTAATAGCTTCAGGTTTACAAATAATAATTTTACCAGTACTGCATTTACATCCAAAACCGATTTGCTGATTAAAGATATTCAGTCTGCCGATACCGTTGTAAGTAATGCTGCATTTGAAGCATTAAACAAGGGATTTAAATTTCCATCAACGGATTTGCAAAAAATACTGAATGCTTTTGTGCATGATTATGGCCCTGCAAACAACAAAAGATCAACTATACCCGAACTTTTATCTAAAATAATACCTGTTCATACCGGCGAGGCTCTTTTTAGTTTTATCAAAACAAATTACCCCCTACTTAGCGGCAAACGTGAAAATATTAGCATGTTAATGATAAATATCCTTGCTGCCTGCAATAATGATGAGGCATATCAGCTATTGAAAAAATTTTTATTAAACGATCCTCCAGCCAATGCAGATTATGAAGTTGCCCTGGTTGATTTAATGAGTCAGCCTGTTAGAGCAAGTTTTCTTTTTCCGGATATAGCCATAAAAATAAAGGACGATCAAATGGGATTAGTTATACTTGAATTAGCCAATTCACTCATCGACAGTAATAAACTACAATACAACAGCATTGCATCTTATGAAGATGATGTTGTACGTGCTGGAAAAAAATTATTAAAAAAATATCAGGACAATAATAACGAAACATTTTACCCGCCGCACACTACAGCCCTGGTGAGCATGCTTGCAAGAGTAAACAACAAATCATCAAAATCTGTATTAAAAGAAATGCTTGAATTGCAGAACTACAATTTATCTGCAGTCATCATCGTGGCCATGGCTAAGCAAAATCTGCCGGTTGCAAAAAACTTATTGGACTGGTATTGCCTAAATCCCAACCGGCGCATTGGCCTGTATGATGATCTGGTAAAATCAGGAAGGCAATCTTTTTTTAAAGGTGAATATGCAACCCAAAGATCTTTTGCCGATGGTTTTGCAACTATATATACCAACAACGAAATAGATGAAAAAACGCCAAAGTATTATGATTTGGTTGCCATTAAAGATGCCATGGTAAAAAACAATCTTTCCCGTTTTTACATTTATAAAGTCACTTGCCAGTTCAGGCGCAGTATCGAAATTTTTACATGCATAGTTGGTGCATTTTCTGCCGATACTGGTTATTATTCAATTAAGGAAGGAAATGAATTGTACATACTTCATAGAAAAACATTTGATGCTGGTAACATAGATAACCTGTTTAATGATTTTATTAAGCAGGTTAATCAAATGAAATAATATCTTATAGATTTATTTGAGCTAAAAAAAGCCCATTAATAACTTGTCATAGCTTACACAGCCGTTCATACACTCGTGTCCTCTTTTTATATAATCATAAACTGGTTTTAATACTCCAGTCCCCTAAAATTGTACCAAAACTTTCCTAAATCTATTTCCAGTATTTTGTACTTAACTTTACTACAGTAATAGAATTAAAATATGATGAGAACATTTTTTTTAATTGCCTTGGCTACTTTTTCTTTTAACAGCCAGGCCCAAAACCTGGATGCCAAAGTTGCCAAAGCCGTACAAACCGTGTACAATCAATACAAATTATTTTTTGATAGCAGCCTGCTGGATAAATATGTAATACTTGATACAAAAAAAAGTTACCTCGTTAATTCTCAAACACAAAAAATAAAAACATTGAGTATTGCAAATAACACGTTTGCTTTTGATGAATTCAGCTTAACGTTTGCAGTTGTTTACAAAGGCGATACCATCAGGCATTTGCCTGCATGCAGGTTAGATACTTTTCAAAACCTGATGGCATTGGGTACGCCATCAAACCCGGTGCAGCATGGCGATCTGTTACCTGCTTATAGGCAACTTGTAAAAGGAAATATAAAGTTTGATTATAAAAAACTCAGGAGCCTGCTGCTAAAAATGGATGTAGAAACCACATCTATAAACCTGCAAAATAAAACTGATACAGATAAAGACAACAAACAAAATTACGCCTGGCATATAACAGCAGCCTGCCCGGATATGAAATGCAGGCAACTGCAAATTTCGGCAACAAACGGAAAGATACTTGCCGATAAAATACCCTAGCCTATTTATAACATTAAAAAAGGTTCGTGCAAAACACGAACCTTTTTTAATATATTTATTTGTAAAATCAAGTGCCTGCAATGTACTGCTCCATGTGACCAATTATTGATTTTTGTTCCTGAATGATTGTTCTTACCACATCGCCAATGGAAATAATACCCGTAAGTTTACCCTCATCAACAACGGGTAAATGCCTTATGTATTTGCCGGTCATCAATTCCATACATTCATCAATGCTACTGGCTGAAGTAACTGTTATCAGGTTACTCGTCATAATATCGCCAATGGCAGTTTCTTTAGATGATTTGCCTTTAAGTACTACTTTACGGGCATAATCTCTTTCGGTAAAAATGCCGGCCAGCTTATCGTTTTCCATAACCAGCAGGGCACTTACATTTTTTTCAACCATCAGTTCAAGCGCATGGTAAACAGTGGTGTCGGGGGTAATGGTAAATATTGCATTGCCCTTGCTGTCTAATATGTTTTTTACGGTTGCCATAAATTAACTTTTTGAAGCTGATTAATAAAATGTGGTTTTATTAAAAATAGTCATTTTTAGGCAAAATTAAAATTTAAGTCGGGGAGTTATAAAAGAATCGAATGAAGACTGCTATTTACTGTTCTTCTAAAATAATAAACTCCTGCTCAAGCCCAAAAGAGTTATCGTAGATTGTTTTAATGAAACTTTTGCCCCATTTTGCATAAAAGGGCATAAAGTTTTCTATACGTTCCTGCAAGCTATTGTGTGGAAACAACTGCTGCTTAAGTTTTTGAAGTTGCCGTTGCTGCGCTTCAAATTTTTTCTTTTCGGCACGTAGCATTTTTTTTTCTAAAGCTTCCAGCTTATTTAATGCAAGTTTTTGCAACGCTTCGGTGTGCTGTTGCAAGGTACTATCAACAGCACCTGTGGTAATCTTTAGTTTTGTGTAAAAATCATTGATGGCCTTTTTCTCATTTGCTAAACTTAACTGAACGGCACTTTCTCTTTTTACAAACCCGGTTAAAAGTTCATTCTCTGGTTTAAAGAGATCAGAAACACTGAGTCCTAAACGAGAAACAAGCAACGAGAAACGTTCTTCTACCAATAAAAAAGAATTACGCAAAACTAAAACGGGGTAAGGTATATTAACGGCTTCAAATACTTTAGTTAGTTCCAGCCAGTAAGCAATCTCCCCTCCACCGCCAATAAAAGCAATATTGGGCAAAATCATTTCCTGAAAAACCGGCCGGAGAATTACATTGGCACTGAATCGTTCGGGATACATTTCAAGCTCCAGCATTATCTCAGATTCTGTAAAACTAATTTCAGTATCTGTAACTTTAAAATGATCAGCATTCTTTTCTATCCGGTCTCTTCTGTCATCTTTCAAATAAAACAAATTCAACGCCCTGCCGCTTGCCTGTACTTTATATTGCTTTGGAAATTGAGATGCAGTTGCTTCCACAATTGAGTGAGAGAATTGCGTTCTCAATTCTTTTTCTACCACCGTTATAAATGCCTTTTTATAAGCGGCATCATCTGGCAATAAAATAATAAGACCGTATTCTCCAAACAAAGCATTTACCAATTTAAAGGTTGCCTGTTCAATGGTTGAGCCTTCTACATAACAACTTCTCATCTGCTCAATTATTTCTTTACCAAAAGGATGTACCGTTATCTCTCCTTCAATGGCATCAAGCATTTTTACGAGGGCTTTATCAACTTTCATTCTTCCTACAGCACCGGTCTGGTTCGTTTTCCATTGGTGTTTATTTCCGTTTATGTAGATATGCCCGAGCTCATCTAAATCAGCATCTTCGCTGCCCATATAATATACGGGTACAAAATCCTTTTCCGGCATAGCAACTTTCAGCTTTTCGCAAAACTTTATGGCATGCAGTATCTTGTAAATAAAATATAAATGGCCGGTAAAAATATTGGGTTGATGTGCAGTGGTAACAGTAAAGCAATTACTGTTGGCTAATTGGTTAATGTTTGTAAGTTGTGCTGCAGTTGGGTTTGCGCTGGCATAATGTTTCTGCAATGTGTCAACCAGTAATTTTCTATCAGTTGCAAATTGCTTTCTTGATTCAATCGTTTTTTTTATGCCATCAATCGAAACTGGTTGTGCATAAAAAGGCCGAAGCTGCTCATCTCCTTTTATATAATCCAAAACCATTTTTGAAAAACTTCCCGTGGCTTCGTAAGCAATTTGCTTTGGCGTATTAATCATTATTCAATAATAATCAATTTAAATAATAGGCGTAATCTTTAAATAGTAAGACTCTTAAAAGTCTCCCCTTTTGGGGGAGATTTAGAGGGGGCTTACTTCTCCTTCAATATCGTAATCGTAAGCTTTGGTGATCTTCACATTCACAAAATCACCAATCGTTAATTTCTTTTTACTTTGAATGATCACTTCATTGTCCACTTCCACACTATCAAACTCGGTGCGGCCTAAATAGCGACCAGCTTCCTTTTTATCAACCAATACTTTAAAAGTTTTGCCAACTTTTTCCTGGTTTTTTTCCAGGCTTATCTCCTGCTGCACTTCCATTATTTCCTGGGCACGTTCTTCCTTTTCTTCTGCAGAAATATTATCAACCAGGTTGTGAGCACTTGTACCTTCTTCGTGACTGTAAGTAAAAATCCCCACCCTGTCGAAGCGCATTTTTTGCAAAAAGGTTTTCAGTTCTTCCACATCATCACGGGTTTCGCCGGGAAAGCCTGCTATCAGTGTGGTACGCAAACAAATGTTTGGCATCCGGTTTCGTATCTCTCCAATTAAATCTTCCATTTCTTCACGGGTAATCTGCCGCTTCATTAAATGCAACATGTTGTTGGCGGCATGCTGCAAAGGCATATCCAGGTAATTACAAATATTCTCTCTGTCTTTTATAGCATCAATTATATCTAACGGAAATTTAGATGGATACGCATAATGTAAACGTATCCATTCCAATCCTTTTACATCGGCAAGTGCATGTAACAATTTTGGTAATTCTCTTTTTTTGTAGATATCCAGTCCATAATAAGTAAGTTCCTGTGCTATCAGCATTACTTCTTTTACGCCACGGTCAACCAAACGCTTAGCTTCATCTACTAATGATTCTATTGGGCGGCTAACATGCTGCCCACGCATTAACGGAATGGCGCAAAACGAACAGGTGCGGTTGCAGCCTTCGCTTATCTTCATATACGCATAATGCTGTGGAGTGTACAATAACCTTTCGCCCATCAGGTCATTCTTATAATCTGCATCAAAGGTTTTTAAAATATTGGGCAGTTCCATGGTGCCGAAATATGCATCCACTTCGGGTATTTCTTCTTCTAAATTATTTTTGTAGCGTTCGCTTAAGCAACCGGTAACATACACTTTATCTAATTTACCCCGGCGCTTTAATTCTACTTGTTGTAAAATGGTGTTTATACTTTCTTCTTTTGCTTTTTCAATAAATCCACAGGTGTTTATTACAACTATATTGTGATCTTTTTTTGCGTTCTCATGCACTACATCTATCTCATTGGCAATCAACTGGCCGCTCAGCACTTCACTATCCACCATGTTCTTACTGCAGCCAAGTGTTATGATGTTTACTTTATCTTTTTTTAATGTTTTTGTCTTCATAATAATTGGCGGCAAAGTTAAGCTTTTGGCAACGCAGTTATTGGGGCAATTTTTTATCCAAGTAATAAGCAATAATTATAAAGATAGATGAGTGATGCTAAATACACTTTTTCAATCTGAATAAAATTTATCAAATAAAAATATATTTTTATTGTTTATCAATAAATAACTATCTATATTTGCTTTTCAATTTTAAAAACGAGCAACATGAGTACGAAAACAAAAACAGAAACAATCCTGGTGGTGATGAATGTACTGGCCTGGATTACTTTTATAGGCCTGATGATTGAAGCAGGTGCTATACTTGTTACCTATGGGATAGGTTTGGCAAATCCAAAGCTGGTAGCCAAACTATACAAAGGGATGGATTGGGATAACCTGAGGCAATATGATGTTTGGTATTATACAGGAATCATTACATTAAAAGCTGCAATACTCATCTTAGAGGCTTACACCGCATACATGGTTATTAGAGTGCTTACTACCATCAAAATGACAAACCCCTTTACTATGCAAGTGGCTAAAAAGCTGGAAGATATTGCCTACACACTCATGCTGGTGTGGGTAGCAGTATTGATCTATAATGGTCAGTTGAAATGGCTTTCAAAAAATGTGGCTGATCTGGAAGGTAAAATCCTTTCTACAGAGTTAATAATTTATGCAGGGCTGGTTTTTGTTATCTCTCAAATTTTTAAAAAAGGAGTTGAAATTCAAACCGAAAATGAATTAACTGTATAAAATATGCCGATAATAGTAAACTTAGATGTAATGATGGCTAAAAGAAAGATGTCGTTGAATGAACTTTCTGAAAAGGTAAACCTAACGTTGTCTAATCTATCCATATTAAAAACAGGTAAGGCAAAAGCCGTGCGTTTTAGTACACTGGAAGCTATTTGCAAAGTTTTAAACTGCCAGCCCGGCGATATTCTGGAATTTATTGAGTGATTTTATAAGTGACGCAGCAATATTTTGCAATCATTATTTTAAAATATTACCCTTCGCTATACGTCATCATCTGTATTCAATTGCAGTATTTACCATTCATCCTTTAAAAAACACAACTCGTGAATTATGACAATCGTATTACAAATGAGCTTGACTAATTTGCATCAGATTTTGAAAAACAACCTTTAAAGTATAATCATGAAACAAAAACAACTGCTGATTTTAGCCATCAGCCTATTTACAACTATTGCCAGTTTTGCACAAAACTTATCAAAAGTTAGCGGACAAATTAACGACAACAAATCAAATGGCATTGCAGGTGCAACCGTTATGCTGCAATCTGCCAAAGATTCTTCACTCATTAAAACAGATATTACCAATAGCGGCGGTGCTTATGAAATAGCACAGGTAAAACCAGGCCGCTATTTTATTACTGCAACAGCTGCCGGTGTGAAAAAAATTGCTTCTGGTGTTTTTGAAGTAAAAGAAAATGAAAATAGAACCATGTTTGCTCTTATTGCAGAGCCAGCCACAAAAGATCTATCCGCTGTTACTGTTACCAGTGCAAAACCAATGGTAGAAGTAAGGGCCGACAAAACCATTTTAAATGTTGAAGGCACCATCAACGCAGTGGGCAACGATGCATTGGAACTGCTGCGCAAATCGCCAGGTGTAATGGTTGATAAAGATGATAACCTGAGCCTTGCCGGCAAAAATGGTGTGCAGGTTTATATTGATGGCAAGCCGAGTCCGCTTTCGGGTGCTGATCTGGCTGCATATTTAAAATCAATGCAGTCAACACAAATTGAATCTATTGAACTCATCACCAATCCATCTGCAAAGTATGAAGCTGCCGGTAATGCAGGCATCATCAACATCCGCCTTAAAAAAGATAAAAGCATTGGTACCAACGGTAATGTAAATGCAGGTTACAATATTGGTGTTTATGCAAAGTATAATGGCGGCATATCATTAAACCACCGTAACAAAAACATGAACGTTTTTGGTAACTACAATTACAACACGGGTATTAATGAAATGACTTTTAAATTATACCGGGAGCAGGGTGATACAATTTTTGATCAGAAGAACAGAATGCTGATGCGTAACAAGTACGGCCACAATTACAAGGCTGGTGCCGATTTTTTCATCAACAAAAAGAGCACCCTCGGTTTTATTGTAAATGGTAACAATTCAAAAACAATTACAGAAACTGATGGGCCTATGTATATTATTTACAAGCCAACAAACACTACATCAAGGCTATTGCTGGCACGCAATGATAATGATGCAAAGCGTGATAATATAAATACCAACATCAATTACCGCTATGCAGTTAGTGGTGGCAGCGAGTTAAATGTGGATGCAGACTATGGTAACTTTAAAATACGCAGTAACCAGTTTCAGCCAAATGATTATTACAATGCAGGAGGTAATATAAAACTGTACAGCAATGTTTACAGGATGATCTCTCCAACCGATATTGATATTTATTCTGTTAAAGCCGATTACGAACGTAATTTTTATAAAGGGCGTTTGGGTTTTGGTGGCAAAATTGGTTTTGTAAATACTGATAATGATTTCCGCAGGTATGATGTTTACGGAAATAACGAAGTATATGATATAGACAAAAGCAACCGATTTAAATACAAAGAAAATATTAATGCAGTATTTGTAAATTATAACCGTGCTTTTAAAGGCTTTATGTTTCAGGCGGGCCTGAGGGTTGAAAACACCAATTCAGACGGTAATTCCACAGGCTTAAAATATAACACAGCAACCAGTTCTTATGTAAGTTTCGATTCTTCAATCAGCAGAAACTACACAGATTTTTTTCCAAGCTTTGCTCTTACTTTCAATAAAAACCCAATGAGCCAGTTTGGTATTACTTACAGCCGCAGGATTGACAGGCCGGCATACCAGGATTTAAATCCGTTTGAGTTTAAGCTGAATGATTACACTTTTATGAAAGGTAACACACAGTTAAGGCCACAGTACACCAACAGTTTTGGTTTAACGCATACTTATAAATACAAACTGAATACACAACTTAATTACAGCCATGTAAAAGATATTTTTACGCAATTGCCTGATACAACTGATAAATCAAAAAGTTTTTTAACAAAAAAAAATCTGGCAACACAGGATATTGTTAGCCTTAACATCAGCTATCCTTATCAAAAAAAGTGGTACAGTTTTTTTGTTAACGTAAATTCTTATTACTCGGTTTACAAAGCAAATTTTGGTGGTGGCGACAGAAATGTTAACCTGGATGTTTTTGCTTTAAGCTTTTACATGCAAAACAGTTTTAACCTCGGTAAAGGATTTAAAGCAGAGCTGAGTGGCTTTTACACTTCACCAACAATCTGGCAGGGCACTTTTAAAAGTATTGCAATGTACAGCATAGATGGAGGCTTGCAAAAGTCTGTTTTAAAAGGCAAGGGAATGTTGAAAGCCAGTGTGAGCGACATTTTCAGGATAATGAAGTGGAAAGGCAACACCAATTTCTCTGGCCAGTTTAACGAAGCAAGTGGCCGCTGGGAAAGCCGCCAGTTTAAATTAAACTTTACATACCGCTTTGGTAATGCAATGGTTAAAGCAGCAAGGCAGCGCAAAACTTCTATCGAAGATGAGAACAAACGTACGCAACAAAGTGGCGGAATGGGCGGCGGAAATTAACCGATCAGATATTTAATTTAAAAGCCGTTTAGCCTGAAGCTGGACGGCTTTTGTCATTGCACTGTAAGCAGATGCTGCTTTGCAAAATCGCTTTAACGCCACTTTAACTGTGTTTTGTAATTTCTTAACAGCGCAGCTTATTATTTTTTTAGATATTTGTGTCGTGAAGATTGAAACAATAAAAAAAAATTAAACATTAAAGATTTTCTCATAAGCAGTTAGTTTTGGTAACCGGCCCTTGTTTCCACAGGGGCCTTTTTTATGAGCAAAAATAAAAATAGAACTGCGTTCTTTTTTTCTTGCCACAGATTACACGGATTTGCACAGATTGTTTAATAGCAATCAGCTTACTGACTTAATAGAAGTAATTAGTAGCCAAAAGTTGTAGTTGATTTTACGAGGATTAATTCGTGCAAATTAGTGTAATCCGTGGCCAAAGATGCTATCAACAAAATCCATTTTATCAAATACAAGCAGGTCTTCGGCCTTTTCGCCCACACCAATAAATTTTACCGGTATTTTAAATTGATTGGCAATGGCCAGCACCACACCGCCTTTTGCAGTACCATCTAATTTGGTAATGGTTAATGCAGTTACATCGGTAGCAGCGGTAAAATGTTTCGCCTGCTCCAGTGCGTTTTGCCCGGTACTGCCATCAAGCACCAACATTACTTCGTGTGGAGCATCTGGTATAACTTTTTGTATTACCCTTTTTATTTTGGTGAGCTCATCCATTAAATAAGCTTTGTTGTGCAAACGGCCTGCAGTATCAATAATAATTACATCTACATTTTTTGCAACGCCGCTGTTAACGGTATCAAATGCCACGGCTGCCGGATCGCTGCCCATATCTTTTTTTACAATAGGCACACCTGCACGCTCACTCCAGATGGTTAACTGGTCAACAGCGGCAGCCCTAAAAGTATCGGCAGCACCCAACAAAACCGATTTACCAGCCAGTTTAAAATTATGCGCCAGTTTACCAATGGTGGTGGTTTTACCAACACCATTTACTCCAACCACTAAAATTATGTGAGGTTTATGTCCGGCTGGTAACTCATAATTTACATAGCTGCTATCTTGCGGGGCTGTAACTAAAATTTGCTGTATTTCTTCTTTAAGAATTTTATTAAGTTCAGATGTATTGAGGTATTTATCTTTAGCCACACGCTTTTCAATCTGTTCAATAATTTTTACGGTGGTTTCAATGCCAACATCTGCACTTACCAATGCATTCTCCAGGTCATCCAGCACTTCTTCATCCACCGTACTTTTTCCGGCAATGGCTTTGGTTATTTTGCTAAAGAAGCCTTCCCGGGTTTTTTCCAATCCCTGGTTTAGCGTTTCCTGTTGTTGTTTTTTTCCGAAAATTTTATCAAAAAGTCCCATAGTTGAAGTTTAAACGCTATTTACAAGATTCCTGAAATAAACAAAGCTTCCCGATACATCGGGAAGCTTTACAAAATAATATTATTCATATCAGAAAACTTAGCTGGCTAAGTGTTCTTTAATTTTGTCTTTGTGAACGATAGCTTCCTTAAAAGTATATGCACCTGTTTTAGGGCTACGTAATGTGCGGATAACTTTTGTCCAGTTTTTTGCATCTGCTGCTGCTTTCTGGTCTTTGGTTTTTATCGCGGTTTTAGCTGCTTTTGCCATGGTAGTTTATTATTTGTTAATTTGTTAATTGGTTAATCCGTATATCCGTATTAACTAATTAACGGATTAACGTATTAACGTTATTATTTAATTTCTTTATGAACAGTAACCTTCTTTAAAATAGGGTTCAGTTTTTTTAACTCCAAACGCTCAGGTGTGTTCTTTTTGTTTTTTGTAGTAATATAACGGCTTGTACCCGCCATACCGCTTGTTTTGTGCTCGGTACACTCCAGTATAACCTGTACCCTGTTGCCTTTCTTTGCCATTTTTATTAGTTTATTTGTTAATTCGTTTAAACGTATTAACCGATTAACGGATTAACGTTTATATTTTTTCACCAGCAGCACGTAACTGCTTAACTACCGAAAACAAACCATTTTTATTAATAGTTCTGATTGCTTCTGAAGAAACCTTAAGTGTAACCCACTTATCTTCTTCTGCAAGGAAATATCTTTTAGTTTGCAGATTTGGTAAAAACCTGCGCTTTGTTTTAATATTTGAGTGAGAAACCTTATTTCCGGTGATGGGCTTCTTTCCTGTAACCTGACATACTCTAGCCATAGTGCTTATTTTTGGACGGCAAAGGTAAGGTTTAATATTAATAATCAATGTTTGAAGTGGAAGAAATTTTGTTTTTTTATTGAAATCTACCCACAATCACCTTTAAACTGTTAATAAGTAGGCATAGTTACCCTACTTTTGGTACAACCATTCGCATTATCACAAATATTTATCATCTGCAAACATAAAATTTTAATTTATGACAACACACCTGGTTACAACAGCATTTAACGCTAACATGGCTTTTACTGCCGATGTTAACGGGCATAAGGTTTTAATGGACACTACAGCCGATGATGGCGGAGAAGACAGCGGCCCCAGCCCAAAAAAATTAATGCTTGCCTCCCTGGCTGGCTGCACCGGTATTGATATTGTATCAATATTAAATAAAATGAAAGTGAATTTCAGCGATTTTACAATCAGCGTTCATGCAGCACTTTCAACAGAGCATCCTAAAATATACAATTATGTAAAAATTACTTACAAAATAAAACTGGCAGAAGCCGATAAAAGCAAGATGATAAAAGCTGTAAGTCTTTCAACTGAAACTTACTGCGGTGTTTTTGCCATGTTTAAAACCTTTGCAAAAATGGATACAGAGATTGATTACCTGTAATTTGTATTTATGTTACAGGTTTAAAAGACTGCTTGTACTGCCACCTGATTCTTATCATTTGTAAAACAACTGCCAGCAGTATCAGCATCACGCCTATATAAAACTGGTTGTTTAAATTTTCGTTTTCTTTAAAAAAAAGAAACGCAAGTATAATACCATAAACCGGCTCTAAATTGTAAGTAAGGTTTGCTGTAAAAGCTGATATTTTTTTAAGCGCATTCAATTGCAGATCAAAACTAAGCACCGTGCAAAGCCAGGCCAATACCAGCAGCCAGAGCCAATCGGAGGTTGTTGGTAAATAGTATGCAGCCGGAAACTGCATCAAATAAAATGGTACCAAAACGGTTAGTGCAAGCAACCCTCCGCCCAACTCATACAGCATAAGTATTTTGGGCGTATAAGTAAGCAATAATTTTTTATTGTAGATAGGAAACACCGAACTGCCCACAGCAGAAATTATTCCGAAAATGATACCCAGTTTGTATTGCGGATGAAAATCGAAAATGATATAAATACCCGAAATGGCTATCAGCCCCAGTACTACTTCGGCCAATGAAATTTTTCTTTTTAAAATCAGCGGTTCAAAAAAAGCAGTAAAAAATCCGGATGCACTAAAACAAACCAATGCAACCGATACATTGGCATATTTAACACTACCGTAAAATGTTACCCAGTGAATGGCCACAATAACTCCCACGCCAAATATCTTCAATGCATCTTTAAGCGGAATACGCTGTAATTCTTTTTTAAAAAATAAAATAGCAGCCAATGTTACAACTGTAATTAAAAGTCTGAACCATACCAGCAGCCCTTCATTCAGCGTTATAAGCTTACCAAGTATAGCTGTAAAGCCCGCCAAAAAAACAGCTATATGAAGTTGAATGAGAGCCTTTTTCATTTAGTAAAGATAAAGGGAACACGGGTGAGCCAAAAAAATACACAAACGGCCAACTACTAACCATAAACTAATTTATATTTGCCAACCTATAACCAAATCATATTTATGAGCTTTAAACGCATCAACAACATTACAGGATGGATAGTTTGCATTATTGCATGCTCCGTTTATATTATGACAATGGAAGCCACAGGCAGTCTTTGGGATTGTGGGGAGTTTTTGTCAAGTGCCTACAAACTACAGATTCCGCATCCGCCAGGGGCGCCTTTATTTGTATTGATAGCCCGCCTGTTTATGGTGCCTTTTGATGCACAACATGCAGCAACCGGTGGTAACCTCATGAGTGCTTTGGCCAGCGGATTTACCATCTTATTTTTATTCTGGAGCATCACCCATTTTGGCCGCAAGCTGGTTACAAAAGATGGCAGCGAATTAAACAATGAAAAAATATATGGCGTTATGGCCGCCGGTATTGTGGGTGCACTGGCTTATACTTTTTCTGATTCTTTCTGGTACAGTGCTGTTGAGGGTGAGGTTTATGCCTTATCATCATTTTTTACCGCCCTGGTTTTTTGGGCCATTTTAAAGTGGGAGCAAAATGTTGATGTGGAGCAGAAACAAGGTATTAAAGGATATTTTACAAAAGCTGATCGTTGGATAATTCTGATATTTTATCTGATGGGTTTATCCATCGGCGTTCACTTACTAAACCTGTTAACCATCCCCGCAATTGTAATGCTATATTATTACAAGCGTTACAACAATATTACAAAATGGGGAACTTTTTGGGCTTTTTTAATTGGTTGTGGCATAACCGGGCTTGTTCAAAAAGCAGTTGTGGTTTGGACAATTAAAGGAGCAGGTAATTTTGATATTCTTTTCGTAAACAGTTTTGGCCTTCCCTTCTATTCTGGCTTTGTTTTCTTCTTTATTTTAATTGCAGGCCTGGTATTTTTTGGGTTGCGGATAGCAGCCAAAAACAACTGGAACTTTTTAAAACTTGGCCTTTGGTGTTTTGTGTTTATGCTGGTGGGTTACTCAACCTATTTTACTACGTTGGTACGTTCAAGTGCCGATCCGTCGGTAGATATGTTTAATGTAGATAACCCCGTGAGTTTGGTTGGTTATTTAAGCCGTGAGCAATATGGCGACTGGCCAATTTTATATGGCCAGGATTTTACCGCACAGCCCGAGGATAATAAAATAACCGAAACCTACATAAAGAGTAATGGCAAATACGAAAAAAATGGCCGCAAAGTAGAATACGTGTATGCTGCAAGCGATATGCATTTGTTCCCCCGCATGTGGGACCAGAGCAACGACCAGGGCCACGCAGATTATTATGCCAACTGGATGGGTATTGGAAAAGATCAGCAGGGTAATTGGGAACGTACCCCAACTATGGGTGAAAACATACAATTTGCCATGTCGTACCAGGTTGGGTGGATGTACATGCGTTATTTTATGTGGAACTTTGCCGGCAAGCAGAATGACATACAAGGTGTAAATATGGGCAATGTAAGAGATGGCAACTGGAAAACCGGTATCGGCTTTTGGGATAAAGCCCGATTGGGAGATCAACAAACTTTGCCAGACAGTTTAAAAAATAACAAAGCCAATAATAAGCTATTTGCACTGCCATTAATATTAGGATTACTGGGCATTGTTTTTCAAATTATAAAAGATAAAAGAGATGCACTGGTGGTTGGTTTACTCTTCTTTTTTACAGGCTTGGCCATTGTGTTTTATTTAAACCAGGCCGGCAACCAGCCACGTGAACGTGATTATGCTTTTGTTGGCTCTTTTTATGCATTTGCAATCTGGATTGGCTTGGGCGTTTTGTATGTAAAAGAAATGTTTACATCTTTTATTAAAAACAGAATGGCAGCAGGTTTTGCAGCAGGCATTTTATGTTTACTGGCAGTGCCTGTTTTAATGGCCAGCCAGGAATGGGACGACCACGACCGCAGTAATAAAACCCTTGCAAGAGATCTTGCAAAAGATTATTTAGAAAGTTGTGCACCAAACGCCATACTAATTACCTACGGAGATAATGATACTTACCCGCTTTGGTATGCACAAGAGGTAGAGGGCATTCGTCCGGATATACGTGTAATAAACTCCAGCTTAATGGGTACCGATTGGTATTTAAACCAGCTTCGTTATAAAATAAACGAAAGCGACCCGATTGACCCCATCTGGAGTGCAGCACAAATGGAAGGTGCAACCCGTGATATTCTTTATTCTCCCGAAGGGATATATGGCAACAACCCTGCTTTTATAAATAAATACAGAACCAAAGCAGGTTTAACCGGCGATCCTGCACAACCCATGGATTTATATACCATGATGAAGGATTTTGCAGGAAGCGATGACCCCAATAAAGTAGAACAGGGAAGAGATGGCGGCATCATTAATATGTTTCCTTCAAAAAGAGTTTCGGTGCCGGTTGATGTAAACTTTGTAAGGCAGAATGGTACTGTTAATGCAAACGACAGTGTGGTTTCGCAGGTTGTTTTTGATATTCCTAAAACAGCTTTATTTAAAAATGATGCGGCTGTTTTAAACATCATTGCTGCCAACAAATGGAAACGCCCCATCTACTTTACATCGCAGGATGCTGGTGGCCTTGGCTTTCAGAATTACATACGCCAGGATGGTTTAACCTACCGCCTGGTACCGGTTTTAAATACAAACAGCGAGGTAAATGATGTATGGGTGTATGATAAAATGATGACCAAATTTGCATCGGGCAATGCAGATAAAGCCGGTGTTTATTTTGATGAAGAAAACCGCAGGCATTTAAACAGCATACGTATGGCTTACGCATCAGCCTCTTTAGATCTGGCACAAAAAAATAAAAAAGAAGAAGCCCGTAAAATGCTTAACAAGGCTGATAAGATGATGCTGGAAGAAAACTTTCCGTATGGTATGGTAAGCCGTAACCAGCAGCAAAATTATATTTCGTTGATGATGTTGCAGGCATCTTACGCTGCCGAGGATACCGTGCTGGTAGCTAAGATTACAAAAAGCTTGAAGAAAGATCTGGAGCAGCAAATGAGCTATTATAATTCGCTTGATGAAAACAGGGTAGGATCTTTTGATTATATAACCGATCAATCGGGCCGAAAAGGCGGCGATAAAAATGTTGCAGAGCAGTTTCTGATGCGTATTATGCAATTGGAGCAACAGTTTAAAGCACAAAGATCGGGCATACAGGAATTACCCGGTGTAATACCAGGTAAACCTCCTGCAACTGCTAATTAAAGGTCTAACTGATAAAGTAAATAATTCACATAAATCCCTCCGCAAACGGGGGGATTTATTTATTTAACAAACGAACAAAACAATCCACTTAAATGTTTCGTAATTTAGATGCAGGTATTCTCAACATTCAACATTCAACATTCAACATTAAACATTAAACCCCTTCCTTGTTAGGATATAACTTTTCAAAATTCGACCCCAACACAAATGGTAAATCTCCCTTTGAGACTTTACTTAATCTTTTTTTGCAACTACTAACCTATACCAATGGCGATTTTAACGAAGCCATGCAATGGATGAATGAGCTTGATAAAGAATATAAGCTCACCAACAACGAATACGGCATCGGCGATTTTGTGGATGACCTGAAAGCCAAAGGATATATTGATGATAAGAATGAAAAAGGCGAAATAAAAATAACTTCTAAAACTGAGCAGGGCATTCGTAAAAAAAGTCTGGAAGAAATTTTTGGTAAGCTAAAGAAAACCAAAAGCGGCAATCACCAAACCTTTAAACCTGGTGGCGGCGATGAAATAAATCCCGAAACAAGACCTTTTCAGTTTGGTGATACTATGGAGCAGATAGATTTTACCAACAGCATCCGCAATGCACAAATCAATCATGGTATTGATAGTTTTAAAATGCACGAAGATGATCTGGAGATTAGAGAAACCGATTTTAAATCGCAGACATCAACTGTGTTGATGATTGACATTTCTCACTCCATGATTTTATATGGCGAAGATAGAATTACACCCGCCAAAAAAGTAGCCATGGCGCTGAGTGAACTTATACAAACAAAATACCCAAAAGATACTTTAGATATTGTTGTGTTTGGCAACGATGCATGGCCTATTGAAATTAAGGACCTCCCCTATTTGCAGGTTGGCCCTTACCACACCAATACTGTTGCGGGGCTTGAACTGGCTATGGATATTTTAAGAAGAAGGCGCAACCCAAACAAGCAGATATTTATGATTACCGATGGCAAGCCAACCTGTTTAAAAGTTGGGGCCCGTTATTATAAAAACAGTTGGGGCGTTGATCGCAAAATTTTAAACCGTTGCATGAGTCTGGCTACGCAATGCAAAAAATTAAAGATACCCATCACCACATTCATGATAGCCACCGACCCGTATTTACAAAAGTTTGTACAGGAATTTACCGAAACCAATAATGGCAAAGCCTTTTTTGCAGGATTAGATAAACTGGGATCATTTGTATTTAAGGATTTTGAGAGTGGGAAGAGGAAGACTGTTTATTGATGTTGAAGTTTTTTGCGCCTTTGGCACAAATGATTAGCCACAAAGGCGCAAAGGCACTAAGGTTTATTTCTTCGAAATAAAAAAGTAATCGATCAGTATGTATTCGCAACTATCAGAAAGAGAGGAATTTTTAGGCCGAAAGATTGTTGATACAGCTTATAAAGTGCATAAAGAATTAGGGCCTGGTTTGTTGGAAAAAATTTATGAAGCTTGTTTTGGTTATGAGTTGGAAAAGAAAGGCGTCCCTTATAAAAGGCAGGTTAATTTGCCAATAATTTATGATGGAAAGAAGTTTGATGAAGGACTCACGTTAGATGTGTGGGTAGATGAACTGGTAATTTGTGAATTAAAAGCAAGAGAAATATTAAATCCGCTGTGGCAAGCACAGCTTAAAAGCCATTAAAAATTAACAAAATTACGCCTTGGCTATTTAATAAATTTTAATGTGCCTTTATTAAAGATGGAATTAAACGATTTATTCTTTAAACCAGCAAACTCCAACAAAATGGCTTGCCATTTTCCTTTGTGCCTTGGTGCCTTTGTGGCCAAATTTTTTTTACGAAGTAAAAAAACATTTTTTCTTCTACCCTTTTTAAAAAAATATTTAGTGATTTATAAAAAACAAAAATGGATAATACAAAAATCAAAACCTTAGGCGAATTAAAAAACAGCGGCTACACTTCCAAAAGCATCAAGCAGGAAATACGTGAAAATCTTATCAAAAAAATTCAGGCTAAAGAAAATCCCTTTCCAGGCATATTGGGATACGAAGACTCGGTGATACCAGACACAGAAAGGGCTTTATTATCGCAACATAATATTTTGTTTTTGGGTTTACGCGGACAGGCAAAAACACGTATGGCCAGGCAAATGATTGATTTGCTGGATGAATATATTCCAGTAATTGCCGGCAGCGAAATTAATGATGACCCATTGCAACCAATATCCCGCTATGCATTGGATTTAATTGAAGAAAAAGGAGATGATACTCCCATTGCATGGTTACATCGCAGTCAGCGTTATGGAGAAAAATTAGCAACACCCGATGTAAGTGTGGCTGATTTAATTGGCGATATTGACCCTATAAAAGCAGCAAATTTAAAATTGAGTTTTGCCGATGAACGGGTGTTGCATTATGGCATCATACCACGCAGTAACCGTTGTATTTTTGTTATTAATGAATTGCCCGACTTGCAGGCAAGGATACAGGTTTCTCTTTTTAATATTTTAGAAGAAGGTGACCTTCAAATTCGTGGATTTAAATTGAGGCTTCCACTTGATGTGTTATTTGTGTTTACTGCCAACCCCGAAGATTATACAAACCGCGGAAGTATTGTAACACCGCTTAAAGACAGGATTGAAAGCCAGATATTAACGCACTATCCAAAAACGCTGGAAACTGCGTTGGAAATTACCAGCCAGGAAGCCGATATACAGCAGGACCAACAGGATAGAGTAAAAGTAAGCGACCTTATAAAACGTTTGATTGAGCAGGTTGCTTTTGAAGCCCGTGGAAGCGAACTGGTTGATAAAAAAAGTGGCGTGAGTGCCAGGCTAACCATCAGTGCTTACGAAAATGCCATCAGTGCTGCAGAACGCAGAGCAATCATCAACAATGAAAAACAAACACAGGTTTGGCTGAGCGACCTGATCGGTATCATTCCATCTATAACCGGTAAAATAGAATTGGTTTATGAAGGTGAGCAGGAAGGCCCATACCAGGTTGCCTTTAATTTACTGGAACGATCTATCCGCACACAATTTGGTCAGTATTTTCCAAACCCTGATACTTTAAAAAAGAAAAGAGGCAAAGAAGTGGCGGCAGAAGAAAACCCATACAAGGCAATTACCCGCTGGTTTGATGCAGGTAACACTTTGAATAATTTTTTTGAAACAAAAGATGAAGATAAAATTCAGTTGTTGTATAAAGTAGATGGTCTGCATGCACTGGTAAAAAAATATTTTAAGGCTGCAAACGAAAAAGAAAATGCCTTGCTGATGGAATTTGTTTTGCATGGCCTTGCATCTCACTCCCTCATCAGTAAAAAAATACTGGAAGGTAAAATTGAGTTTAAAGATTTGATGGGCAGCATGCTCAACATAGGTACCCAACATTTTAGTGAAGATGATTTTAACGAGGATGATTTTAATTAGTAATGTAGAAAAACTTCCTCACTGAGTGAAAATTGTTGCCGAAACGGCCCTTCAAAAACAATTTAAGAGTGTATAAATATGGCATGATATTGTTACTGACAATTTAATGAATAGTAAAAAAATATTAATAGTTGAAGATGAATTTGAATTGTGCATACTTTTAAAAATGCACTTTTTAGAAAAAGGTTATGAGGTGGAAATGGTTTATAATTTAAAGGATGGTAAGGAAAGATTAAAAATATTTAACCCCGATATTGTTTTTTTGGATAATAATTTACCCGATGGGCTGGGTTGGAATCTGGTAACAGAAATTGCAGCTTTCAATCCATTAACAAGAATAAACCTGATGACCGGTAATATGCCCGACGATAATAATTTATCTGATAATCTCAATTTGTACATATTGATGAAGCCGCTAAGTAAAAAAGAAATTGATTTGTCGTTAAGTTTTGAGAATAAGAATTAGCAGGTTAAAATAATTTGAACCATTCTTGTAATCAATTTAGATGGCTAATTTTTTTTTTAGAAGTTAAGATCTTGCGGCTCGCCGTTAAGCTTACGGCCATTTAAAATATTCTGCAACCATATTCCTCTCACTTCATTGTGGGTATATTTATGATCTGCCGGAAAAGCAATCCCCATTTGTATATTCATCTGGTATTGCTCCAGTGCCATGGGTAATGCCTCAGCAATTTTTTTACATCTATACCTTTTTAGAGCAATTTGTAATGCTTCAAACCAGTCGTAATGCGATTCTATCGGAACAAACTCATCAGCTTTTAATAAAGCATCAATAGTATCTCTAAGCGTATCTTTTTCCTCACGATGGCGGTTTGCAAAAGCATATTCATTATACAGGGCCTGCTCTTCCTTATTTTCAAAAGTAGCAACAAAATATTTTATGCTGTCCTCATCATATGAATGTAACCAGGGTCGTTTATCCCTTTTTCTTTCCCAGTCATCGTGTTCTTTTTTATTTAATTCACGCTGCTGATCAAAATGCAGCTCGTAATAAAATGCTTCTTTTTCGCCCCGTATATCAGGCAAAAGCATTAAGGTTCCGCTGCCGGTATGTCCGTTATGAAAATCGTACCACTCCGGAAAATTCCGGTTTTCGTTATTGGTATTGTACGCTTCTTTTATCTCTTCATAGTCCTGCCACTCACCCCATTGGTTTGTTTCATCTTCTGCATTATTTTGCTGCAGGTACCGGCCATACAGTTCAACATCATACTCATTTACCGGTTCAATAAATGGGCAGTTAAAAACATTATGCTCCCAAACTTTAAAGTCTTCGCATATTTCAACGCCGGCAAAAGTTACCTTCTCTGCCCGCCATAAACATTGGGCATCAAATAATTTTTTTTGCAGAATAAGTTCAAGATGTTCAAATGCATTATTTATCCATTGCAATTGTTCTTTTTCAATGGAATCTGCATAAAGATTTGCGTAGGTATGCCAAAAAGATTTTTGCCGTACATAATCTTCCAGAAAGCCTTTGCCAGTTTCGTGAAACCCACTCAAATAATTCTTTACTGCTTCCGAGTTTTGCAACTCTTGCAGCCATTTCTTTAGTTTCTTCTCAATTTCAAGCTCCTTTTGTTCATCAGTTTTATCAGTTATAGCTTTTTTTGCTTTTGCCATGGGTAATTTTTTTTACTGTACCTGTTAATAGTGAACATATCCATTTGCGAAGTGCCAGATAAAGCCAGCGAACACACCGACCAGTATAGCGAAGCCTCTTACTAAACCAGCGAAGACCATAACTGCTTTAGCGAAAACAACAACTGCTACAGCGAAATGCCTTACTAAGCCAGCGAAGCTACCAACTACTCCAGCGAACTGCCTTACCAAGCCAGCGAAGTACCCTACTAAGTTAGCGAAGATTGCAACTTAAGCAGCGAAGCACCCGAGCCCGGCAGCGAAAAGGCTTTTAAACTTTAGGGGGCTGCTGAGTGCCACCGCTACCCGGCTTGTTATTGAGGGCTTTAAGTACTTTGCTATAACTGAACTGTTCTTTAAGCTGTGGCTGATCGGCACAGAATTTAGCGGCAATTTTGCATATACTGATAACCTCATCGTAAATGGCGTTAAACTCGGTAAGGGCAGCGGCGGTAACGGTTTTTTTACTGCCTTTAAAGGTTTCTTGATTTACATTGGCGTTTTTAAGTGTATCGGCATAGTCAATAATGGCGTTGAGGGTGGCTTTATCGGTACCCTTACCTTCAATTTCGGCACGCAGGCCGGGCAGGTTTTGTTTAAACATATACAGCAGGCTTATTAATGCCTCCTGGTCTTTACTTTGTGCATTTTTTAAATGGCTGGTAAAGCCCAGTTGCATTAAAATTTCGGTACGGCGGGTGGGGTCTTTTTTAAAATCTTCGTTTATCTGCACTTTTGCCAGGGCCAAATCTTTAGTAGCCTGCGCCTGAATAGCCATCAGCACCTGGGTGCTTTGCCTGAGGTCTTTAGCACTATCAACCCCCAGGTGGGTTTTAAATGCAGTATCAATGCGGTTTTTCAAATTGTCGAAATAGGGAGCGGCCCAGGTGCTGCGCCTGGGTACCAGCAGGGCCTGGTTGGCAATAGCAGTTTCAATAAGGGTGCCGCTGGCCATCAGCATTTCAACATCTTTGCCAGTGTAATTACGTGGATTGCTCATAAAATAATATTTTAAAAGTTAGGGAATGAATAAGACTGCTAATATTTAAAATATTTTTGAATTATGCAATACCTCAAAGTGGTAATAGATTAAATATTTTGTTAAATTGCGGGGAAGCAGCTAATAATACAATATGTATAGCATTAAAATGCTGATAAGCAGTATTTGTTTTTTGGAGATTGCGTTTGATAACATCAATACTAATGTTAGCTATCAGGCTAGAGAGACCCTACAAAAATGAATCTACTTTCAAATAACAAAGTTAAAAATCACAAAGCAGAAATATTAAATGCAATTCAATCTGCTGAAGAAATTATTATTTGTACAGCCTTTCTAAAATATTCAGGCTTAAAAACTTTGTTAGAAGCAATTAATAAAAAAGAATTTAAAACCACTTTTTATGTTGGTACAAATTTCTATCAAACAGAGCCTAATGCCTTAAAGCAATTATTTACTGATGGGCATATTATCTATTTGAACAGAGATAAAATTCCAACATTTCACCCGAAAATTTTTTTCTTTAGAAATCAAAATAAAGTAAAATTATATGTTGGTTCAGCCAATTTGACAAGTGGTGGTTTAGAGACAAACATTGAAACATCAATAGAATGTGATATAACCATAGACTCATTATTGCATAGCGATTTAATTGAACAATTAAAATACTTTAACTCCATATCTAAAAGAATTGAAATACTTGAAACAATTTTGGATTATGAAAAAAGATACAAAATTTATAGAGAAAAACAAAAAATTGCTATTACTGAATTTGAAAAGGAAGAAGAAATAATTATTGAAAATGAAAAATTAAGAGAAGAAGAAAGAAAAAGAAAAGTTGAAGAAGCAAAATTAAAAAACAAACAAGCAAAGATTACTTCTGACAAATTAGGAGATAGATTTGCGATAAGTAATGCCTATAAAGAAAATTGGATAATTAAATTTGAAGAATTCAAGCAATTCAAAATTGAAAATAATGGAAACACCATTATCCCCAAAACCGACAAACTATATAATTGGTATAAAAGGCAGAGAGAATTATATGGACATCTTGACGAAAATGGGAATAGAGCAATTCCACCTGAACACTTAGTGCTGTTAAATAGTGAAAACTTTTTTTGGGGGAACCCTAATGAAATTCAATGGATGTTAAAATGGGAAAATAATTTAAAACTAGCGGTTGAATACAGTGAAGTAAAAAAGCAAAAGTTTACTTGGGTATATAGAGAAAAGAAAAATCCACAGTTCAAATATAAGAGACAATCCCAATGGTGTAATGACCAAAGAATGAGACTTAACGGAGAACCATCCAAAAGAAAAATAACACCTTACGAAATAAAAAGGCTTAACGATGTTAAATTTCTTGAAGAATCAGATGAATTAACTAGACAAACAAATGAAGTAACCATTTTGGAAAGGTTGATACAAATTGAAACATATAAAAAGGAAAGATTAGCAGTAGGAAATAGAAAATGGCTGCCATCTCAAACTGATAAAGATGATACTATTGCCGATTTAGGAAATTGGTTAAATGATAAAATAGAATCAATAAAAGCAGAAAAAAAGGAAAAAGCTCAAAGGAAAATTACAAATGAAGTAGAAGAACAATTAGTTGATTTAGGTATTAACATTGAATATGGCATTACAGGTTCATATTTTGATTATAATGTAAAAGAGTATCTAAAAATGAGAGAGAAATTTCCAATTGACTTTCCAAAAGGGGAAGAACGAAAAAAATATGAAGCTGATATTAGATGGGCAATTTTAAACAAAAGCAAATTTCATACTTATCCAGAATGGCGACAAAAAAAATTGAGAGAAATTGGCATAGTAAAAAGTCCGAACAGCTAACATGGGGTTTGGCGTTATTCTCCGCCTTGGTTCATGTCCTCGCCTTGGTTCGTGTCTCAGGGGACTTAGTGCCTGTTAGACCAAGTAAAATAGTTTAATATACTTTTTCAACCTGTATTTTAATTCAGGTGTTTCTACCTACAAAGAATGAATAAAATGTATTTACTTTAGTAATTGTAAAGTGAGGGTTTAACGTAAATCTTACGTAAAAAACGATAAACACTCTGTGTTTCTTTTTATATTTTGCAAAAGATAAAAATCCTTTTAAAAACCGTTTAACCACAATTATTATAAAAAAATGGTGTTTAATAAACAAAATTTGTATTATTGTGTTCAATTACTCTATGTCATCATTTTCTGAAAAGTCAAAACTAAGTTTAGAATCTGCAAAATTATTGGCTAACAATAATTTTTACTCTTCCTCTGTGAACCGCTCTTATTATGCTTGCTTCCAGTACATTATGCATATTTTATTTGAAAAAATAAAGATGGATCAGACACAGTTTTATAATGATGTAAGAAACAGGCCGAATGGAACACACAGTTGGGCATCAAAATTGATTGTAATAGAATTAGCCAAAAAACCGGATAAAAGTGATTATAAGTGGCTACAGGAACAACTTCCCGATTTTAGAGAATTAAGGGAAAATGCAGACTACTATCCTGCGGAAATATCACAAGATTTAGGGAGGTCTTCAATAAGTAAAGCTGAATCAATTATGAACCTTTTATCAAAAAATTTTAAGTAATGACTTCTGTTGAATTTTTAAAAGTAGAGCTACAAGCATTAGCCGGAAAATTTCCAAATGTTCATATAAAATATGGCTTCAATGCTAAAATTGATTTGCATATAGTTGAGCTATTGCCATTAATAGAATACACTACTAATAAGAAATTAGATGAGGCGTGGATTCCTGTATCTATAAACTTCTTACAGACTTTTAAAGATGAAGAAGTTACTTTTATTTCTTCAGATTCCAGGCTTTCTATTAAAGAGTCAATTTTTGAATTCAATGAGAATGCGTGTTCGGAAGAAAATATTATTTCAGAGTTATTTTCTAAGATTGCTGAACAAGAATTTAATTATGAATTTCCAACTTCAATGCCCAATGGAAGGGTAATGGAAAATGCGTTTTTCAATATAGCTCAATACAGTATAAAAGCCCCACTTAAGGAAGAATCCTATTTTTTAGATAACGCATATCCCGAAGCTGCATAAAATGGAAGAAAAGAAGGACATTCAGGAAGAACCCAAAACAGGTCACTACAAAGTTGAAAGTGTTATTTTAATTGAATCAAATTTTTCAAGACTTCCGTCTATTGATAGAAATGAGCATACTGTTACCAACGAAATAAATATTAATCATGAAGTTTTTGAAACTTCCATCGACAATAAATTTGGCGTAATACTTATTTTAGATTTTATTGGAAAACAAGGAAACGTTGATTTCTGTAAATCCCAAATTAAAATGTTGGGTATATTTGAAAAGATAGGCGAACCTGCATTGAATGAAGATGCTTTTAAAAAAATAAATGCCCCTGCGATAATTTACCCATTTACGAGAGAGCATTTGCATAATATATGCCTTAAAGCTGGTATAGTAAATGTGCTTCTACCCACTGTCAATTTTAAGGTATAACTCTACTTCTTTTTAGCCACCTGCTTTTTTATAAGTACAGGGTTCCCTTTTACAAATTTTTGCCCCAGCGGGGTTTTCACCGCATGTTGTACAATTTATTATACCCTTACGTGAAACCACGCTGCCGGATGCTGCTAAACCTACAAATCCACCAACGAAAGCTAAGCCTTCTCTCCGTATGAATTATAACCGAAACTGATGTGTGATTTTATCCACGTTGATAGTTGTAGTGTTGGTAAGTTCGGCGCCGAAGAATTTTTTTATATGGCGCCGTACATTTACTTTTAATGCTCAAAACAAAAAGAGAGGTAATATCTCTGACGATTCCATCTGGATTTTTAATGGTTTGGACCCACACCCGTTTCAGAAATTTACCCCTCGATTTGTACCTGGCTCGGAACCCGGATTTCTTTGCAAAGCGCCTTATCGAGAGGCGCTTTTACATTTGTGGAAATGCAAGACAGCGAATATCGAATAAAATGTCAGAAAAAAAATTTTTTGGCTATTAACACCTGTGGACAAATAAGGTGGATAATCAATCAAAATCAAACCAGTACTGATTTATCTGAGTTTTCCCCTATTAATTAATTTTTCATATTTCATTCCATTTTCTATGATATTTCATGCTTGATTCCTGCCCGGCGGGGTTTTCACAACAAACCGTAATAGATAAAAGTCCACCCTATACCACTAATAGGGTATTTTTTGTCACAGCGGGGTTTTCACCGCCTACTCTCCAATTTATTATACCCATAAGTGAAACCCCGCTGCCGGATGCTGCTAAATCCATACACTACCACTTTATAAATCACACTTTTTTTTATCAGCGGGGTTAACATTATAATGCCCTCTACCACTAATAGGGTATTGCATCTAAAAATTTATCTGCGTATTTTGAGGCTATTCATTAACCTCAAAATTTATTTTATGCCAGTTAAGCTAACACTCAGCATGTTCAGCGGCAGACCAGATCCTTATATGATACTGGACGATGCCACTGCCCGTAATCTTTTTAAAAAACTTTCGTTTGGTGCCTTGCGAAAGCAAACGGAGAAAACGGCACCCTTTCCTTCGGTACTTGGCTACCGCGGTATTACCATTGAACAGGAAGGGAAAAAATTAAATGCCGATATGCCGCAGGTTTTACATTATGCACATGATATGATGTATGCAGATGGTAAAGCTGCAAAGGCTGAAGGTGGACTGGAATCTTTTTTGTTTGATAATTTTAAAAAACTAAGGGGTGTAAAAGACATTCCTGATTTTAAGGGAGTGGTAGAAATGCAGTTGAAAGCATATCTTGATAAAAGGAATTTGTACAGTGATAATTATTTAAAGAATATTGAAATCTTCAGAGATGATATTATAGTACTGAGACCTGTTTGCCCCTGTGCACCAGATCCCGATCTGGCTGCATGGAACAGCAACCCGGCAATTACACCCAATAATAATTGCTATAATTACGGCACCAATTACCGTACAGATACTTTTGCCCAACCCGGCAAGGCTGCCGGAGCTCAAATGACCAGTAATGCCGCTTGCAATTTACCTGCACCAGGTATCAGTGCAAAAATGGGTGCTGTATCTGATGGGCTGGTTGATAAACCCCTCCAGGATAATAAATGTATAACCCCCGGCCACCTGGTTGCATTGGTTAACGGGCCCCATTATGATTATCATTGGTTTCGCAAAGGCCCCAATGGCAGGTGGAGCCACAAACCCGGACAAACACCGGCAACGCTTTTAGATAATGCCGGCAATGTAATTACCGACCCACGTACTGCAGACCGTGGGCCTTACACCAACTTTTGTACTTTTATGCAGGTAATTCACGGACGATTTAAAGTAAAATAATTGATGCCTGATAAAATGAAATGGAAAGTTACAGCACTGCTTTTTTCGGGCAGGGAAAACCCTGCATGGAAACTTACTGCGGCACAACAAAAAAACTGGATGCAACTTTGGGAAGATGCTGATTTAAGCAACACAGAAGTTGAGCATGTTGCTAAATTAGGTTACACCGGTTGCAGGTTGCAGTTGCATGAACACAGCCATTGGCAATTATACAATGGCTGTGTTTCTTTTTATGAGGATGGGAAAATTGTTTCTAAAAATGATGAAGGGAGAAAGATGGAATTGTTTTTATTGGGTACGGCGGAGGAAGAATTGAGGGAAATTTTGAAGGAGATGAAGATTGTTTGATTATAAACTTTGCCAAAGTTTTGAACTTTGGCAAAGTTGTTTAAACAATATTCACCTCCCTCTCCAACCCTACCCCAAACTTTGCTTTCACGCTTTGCAAAATCTCTTCGCTCAAATTAAATATCTCACTACCCGTTGCATTGCCATAATTCACCAATACCAATGCCTGCTTTTCGTGGCAGCCTGCATCGCCTTTTCGGTAGCCTTTCCAACTTATGCCGGCTGATGGGCCGCATTGTTCTATCAACCAACCCGCAGCAAGCTTTACATTCCCGTTTGGCAAATCATATCCAACAATATCGGGAAATTGAGACTTGAGCGTTGAAAATTGTTTATTGAATATTTCTGGATTCTTAAAAAAGCTTCCTGCATTGCCAATTACAGCCGGATCGGGTAATTTAGAAGAACGGATATTGATGACTGCCTGGGAAATGGCTTGTATGCTCAAGTCCTTTACGCCCATTTTCTCCAACTCCTGCCCGATTGCTCCGTAAGTAATTTTGTATTCGGGAACACGGTTAAGGCGGTAAGTAACATTCAGTATAACAAAATCATCTTTAAATTTTCTTTTAAAAACACTTTCCCGGTACCCAAATTCACAATCGTTCAGGCTAAAGGATACTATCTTTTTATCTTTAATGTGATATGCTTCCAGCGAATAAAAAACATCTTTTAGCTCCACCCCGTAGGCTCCAATATTTTGCATAGGCGATGCTCCTACATTTCCGGGAATAAGAGATAAGTTTTCAACTCCGGCCAAATTATGTTCAATACAATATAAAACGAATTGATGCCAGCTTTCGCCGGCACCAGCTTGTATATATATATGGTGTTCATCTTCCTTAACTATCCTTATGCCCTTTATCTCATTTTTTAATATAAATCCATCGAAATTGCTCATAAACAACAAATTACTGCCTCCTCCTAAAATTAAAATTGAATTTTGTTGATTATTTTTAATTTGTTGGTACCATTGGAGCAATTTCTGCAGATTTTCGAGAGAATTGAAGGTAGCAAATGAATCAGCATATGCATTGATTGAAAAGCTATTATACAATTTTACTGAAATATTTTTTTCGATAAGACTCATTTTTATAAAAATTGCATTTTAGTATTTTTGCCAGTTTGGCAGTACTACATTTTATCTACATCTACAACTACCAAAACACTCTTAAAATGTTTCTCAGCAGTTACCATGTTAATATGATTCCGGATAGCTGCTTTGTACCGCAAACTCATCCCCGGCTCTTTGGGCAGCTTAATGAGTATCTCCATTAAATATTGGTTTCGTATGCGGTTTACAACCGGTGCCGCAGGGCCTACAATAAAATCTTTTAAATCCTGTTTCAGCAACTGCGTTAATTTTTCTGCGGCAGCAGTAACTATATTTTTATCCTTGTGTTTTAAGGTTAGCAAAATAATACGGCTGTATGGCGGATAGAAGAATTGCTTGCGGTTTTCAATCTCAATTTGGTACAGCCTTTTGTAATCGTGCTGTTGCACCAATTGCAAAACCGGATGCTTAACATTGGTTGCCTGTATAATTACTTTACCCTGCTCCTTTTTTCTGCCGGCACGGCCACTCACCTGCTCCATCAATTGAAAGGCCCGTTCGTTAACCCTGAAATCGGCAAAGGCCAATAAACCATCTGCATCCAAAATGCCTACCAGGCTTACCTTATCAAAATCCAGACCTTTAACCACCATTTGTGTGCCCACCAAAATATCCAGCCGGTGCTGCTCAAATAACTGAATTAAATTATCATGCGCCGTTTTGCCACGCACACTATCCACATCCATCCGGGCAATTTTGTATTTGGGAAAATCATCTTCCAGTTGCTCTTCAATTTTTTCGGTACCAAAATTTTTCTCAAGCCAGTTGTTGCTGCCGCAAGCAGGGCAGGTAATTAATTTTGGATACACACTGCCGCAATAATGGCAATGTAGTTTATTGCTGAATTTGTGCAGCGTAAGCGATACATCGCAATGTGTACACTGTGGTATGTAACCACAGGCACCGCAAATTAAATAAGGGTTGTAACCGCGCCTGTTTTGAAACAGGATAACCTGCCTGTCGGCATCCAAAGCTTTTTGCATGGCTTCTTTTAATTGCGGGCTTATCATCACTTTTCCTTTTTGCACAACCTGCCTGGTATCAATAATATCAATCTCGGGTAATTTGATGCCGCCAAAGCGTTCGTTCAATTCAACCAAAGCATATTTATCGTGCTTGGCGTTAAAATAACTTTCTATCGAAGGTGTTGCGCTACCCAATAACACTTTAGATTTAAAAAGAGAAGCGTAAAAAATAGCTGCATCCCTTGCATTGTACCTGGGAGCCGGATCCTGCTGTTTAAAAGATGGATCGTGCTCTTCATCCACTATGATGAGTCCGAGTTGTTTAAATGGCAGAAAAAGGGCACTCCTTGCACCCAAAACAATCTTTACTTCGCCGGTTCGTATTTTATTCCAAAGTTCAATACGCTCGTTATTGTTAAAGCGTGAATGATAGATGGTGATATTGCCGCCAAAATGTTTTTGCAGCCGGCGGATGATCTGCGTTGTTAAAGCAATTTCTGGTAACAAATACAACACTTGCTGACCTTGAGAAAAATATTTTTCTATCAATTTTATATAAACCTGTGTTTTGCCGCTGCTGGTAACGCCGTGCAACAGGCTAACATTTTTTGTTTCAAATGCTTTGGCAACTTTATCCGATGCCTCCTGCTGTGCTGCGCTAAATTCAAAATCAATCTCTACGTTTTTGGGTAAAGATTTTATCCTGTCAACCGATCGTTTCTCTACAAGTAAAATATTTTTTTCTGTCAGCCCTTTTAATTGGGCAGCAGAAGCCCCTGCTTTTTTAAGCAATTCACTTTGTATAACATCTCCTTCCGTTTTTTGCAGATGAAGGAATGCCAGCAACAGCTCCATTTGTTTGGGTGCACGGCTCCAGTTGTTAAGCAGTTCACTCATCTTTTCATCACCGCTATATTCAGGATTAAGAATAACATAACTTTCCTTTTTTACTTTATACTGTTCATCCATAGCTTCCCAAACAAAGCATACTTTTTTGTCTATCAGTTTTTTTATCAAAGGATAAACATGGGTTATATCCAGTATCTGCTGTATTTCTGTAAGCCGCAATTCCTTTTTCAACAACAAAGCTTCTGCAACTAAAAATTCTTCATCATTCAAATGCGTAAAATCTTCGCCAATTTCTTCGTTATAAATTAAAATTGTTTCGCTGCTCAGTTTAAAATGGGTTGGCAATGCAGCAGCCATTACTTCGCCCTCGCTGCACATATAGTATTCGCTCATCCATTGCCAAAGCTGTAACTGCTGCGGATATAAGATCGGTTCATCATCCAATACATTCAATATTTCTTTGGTAGGATAAGGAGGTTTTTTATCCAACACCAATTTTATGATACCTGCGTATTTTTTCTGCTTACCAAATACCACCTCTACCCTGCAGCCGGGCAAAGCTCTTTGCAAAAATTGAGTTGGAATGGCGTAAGTGTAAGTAGTTGGCAATGCCAGCGGAAGTACGATCTCGGCCCAAAAGCCAGATGAATCATCTGCAAATTGTATTTCGTTTTCATTGTTCATCTTCTGCGCTAAAGTTAATTCAAGTTGCTCATATGATGGTATCCCACAAAGAGTGGCTAAGAACACAAAGAATTTTTCTAAATAATTATTTTGGCTTTGTGGCCTTTGCGCCTTAATGGGAAAAATAAAAATATAAGCTTGAAAAGGTAGCAATTTTGAATAATTATTTTATCCAACTTGCTTTATATTCAATCAGTTTTGTTTCCATTATTTTATAAACCTGGTCTCTTAAAAAATCAACATCATCCAATGTTAAACCTGCTACCGGTATTTCCTGCAGAAAAACAGCTCTTGATTTGCCGGGCTTGATAGAGAATACCGATTCGTAATGCATGCGATCGTAAGCATCTAAAAACAAGATAGGTTTAATAGGTGTTTGGGTTTCAATGGCAATTTTAAAAGCGCCATCGTAAAATTCTTTCAATGGTTTATGCATCATATTAAAAGTGCCTTCCGGCGCAATTACAATGGAGATGCCTTTTTTAATAACCGATTTTAGTTGTATTACGCTTTCAGCCCTTTTTTCCGCATTTTCCCTGTCAACCATCACCGCTGAGTTTCTGTAAACAAAACCAAAAATGGGAATTTTAGCCATTTCCGCCTTGCCCAAAACCCTGAAATGCTGGCGACGGATTGATTTAAGTATGATGGGGATATCGAGGTACGAAATATGATTAAAAACAAAAACATATGGTTTCAACCGATTGTGAGGCACTTCAAAAACATTTCGATGAAAAACGCCGATCATCAGCAAAAAGAAATCGGCCCACATATGACAAAGCTTATAAATGAAGTTTCCTCCCTTAATCTTACCAAAAAAAGAAGCCACAATTACCACCGGAAATATGAGTAACAGGAAGCCGATAAAGATTAAACCGGCATAAACGGTGAAAATTATTGATATAAACCGCCTTAAATATTGCATATTTGATGGCGAAAGTAAAGAGAATAAGCTGTTTACAGTGCAGTTTTGTATTGATTTTCAGTTAAAACTGCCTTGTTTTCCCCATCAGGCGTTTTTTGGTGCATATTTTTTAAACATGATAGCTAAATTTTAAAGCTAAACCCTTACCTTTGCCGTCCTAAATTTGGGAATTTTATGTTAGCAGTAGTAAAAATAGCAGGCCAGCAATTTAAAGTTAAAGCAGGCGATAGCTTATACGTACCTCATATAGAGGGCAAAGCCGGCGACTCAGTAGAGTTTGCCGATGTATTGATGACTGATAACGACGGAAACGTTGTTTTGGGTGCAGATGTACAAGCAGTAGTTAAAGCTGAAATTATCAGCGACCTGGTTAAAGGCGAAAAAGTGATCGCTTTTAAAATGAAAAGAAGGAAAGGTTTCCGTAAAAAGCACGGACATCGTACGCAGTACACACACATTAAAGTAACTGCAATTGCATAAAAAAGTTAAATGGTTAATCCGTTAATTGGTTTATTAGTAAATACCATTCCACGGATTAACGAGTTAACGGATTAACCAATAAACAAATTAAAACATGGCACACAAAAAAGGTGAAGGCTCGGTAAAAAACGGTCGTGATTCACACAGCAAAAGATTAGGTGTAAAAATTTACGGTGGTCAACCTGC
>JAYURR010000131.1:0-11864 GCA_043756605.1 Chitinophagaceae bacterium | reverse complement strand
CATTAATATTATGTGAGCCTCCGCCAACGCCAAGATCAAGTCTGCTTAATGCTGGTAATTTTGTAAGATGATCAATATGTGTGCCCTTATAATTTCCCCAATCTATTTTACCATCACTGGCGGCTTTGGCCAATATGGTTGCCGTTTTTTTAAATGCCATCGTTACTACATCTGCCATGGTTTCTGTTTGCGGGGTGCTTATGTTATCTACAAATTTATACGTACTATCTTTCAGCAAACCTTCCAGCAGCGAACTTTCAAAAGGCTTCATAACAACTTTAGGTGCTTTTGCAAATTCATCATTAAAAACAGTGTCTTGAAAATTATTCCAAAGCAATTCAAAAACGGTGGCGCCTTTTGAGGCAGCATCATTTTTAAAATCCCATGCTTTTAAATAATTCAGGTAATTTTTTTCATTGCTGTTTAATTCCTGCTCCTTAATATTTTTTAAAAACAAAGGCATGGCCATTTCGGCAAAGGCATTGTAATTACTGGTTTGTAAAGCCATCATATCCTGCGGTGTAATGCCACTCATGGTTTTTAAACGCCGGTTAATTTCAAAACCACGATACATCGGGTAATTTCTGCCCAGATAATAGGGATAAGTTTCATCAACCGGTTTTTGGTTGGCGCTGCTTACAAAACCCCGCTCGGGATTATATTGATAAGGCACTTCATCCTGCGGTATCATGCCCTGCCATAAATAGCTGGTATCATATCCGGGCATCACAAAATCGCCCTGACCCATCCATTTAGCGGGCCACTCGCCTTGTGTACGTATTGCTATGTCGCCATTTTTTGCCGCAAAAACTACATTTTGCCCCGGTGTATGCAGGTTGGTAACTGCGGCTGTATAATCTGCATAATTTTTTGCACGGTTCAGCAGGTTAAAAATTTTCAACTCGTTGCTGGCATCATGTGCTTTCCATCTTACGGCATAATATTTATTGTTGGTATTGCGGCCACCAGAAAAAGATTTATCGTACATAACCGGACAAACATCATTACCAAGTTTTACATAAGCAACCGAATCAATAAAATCGGGTTTGTTTTTTATTTTGATGGTATCAATGCGGAATGTTGTTTTAATCCACTGACCGTTAAAAGAATATTGCTGCCGGCTATCGTCTTTAAATTTTATTTCGAAATAATCCCTTACATCTCTGCCGCCATTTGTAACGCCAAAAGCACAGCTGTCGTTATAACCGATTATAACACCCGGTGCTCCCGGAAAGCTTACCCCGTAAGCATTGAAGGCCGGTGTAGAAATCTGCATTTCGTACCAGAGTGAAGGAAGATTTAAACCCAAATGCGGATCGTTGCACAAAATAGGTGCACCACTTCTTGTTTTGCTGCCACTTACTGCCCAGTTGTTGCTGCCGTTTTCTCTATCTGGTTTTGAGGTTTCGCTAACAGCCAGCTCATGTGCATTTAAATAAGCCGAATCGGCATTTGCAGGCGTAACCGGAAATACTTTTTCTTTTTCAAAAATGGCCCCCTTCGGAATTATCGGATCTAATGAATCCTGTATGGCAGGAAATAGTTTTGCAAAATCATCTGCATTAAAATAACTTTTTGCATTCGTCATTTCAAAATCATCATCGTGTGAAGCAAGATCATAAGCTATGTATTTTGCAAATAGAGAAGTTTTAAGGTTGCTCCATTTTTCTGGTTTATAACCAATCAGTTTATATTCTAAGGGTAAAGTGCTTTCCGTTAAACTTTCGATATAAGAGTTTACCCCTGCAGTATAAGCATCACATACCGATTTTATCACGGGGTCTTTATCCACTTCCTTTAAAGCAATTTCTGCAGCATACACCATGCCCAGCCTTCTGAACTCCCGATCATGCACTAAACCTTTTTCGCCCAAAATTTCGCTGGCCCGGCCGCCGGCAGCAAATGTTTGCAATTCCATTTGCCAAAGCCTGAATTTTGCATGCAAAAAACCCTGTACAAAATAGGCATCGTTTTCCTGCTCGGCAAAAATATGCGGTACCAGGCGGTCATCTAAATACACATCAACCTTACCTGCCAGTTGTGTAAATGTAAAAGTGGCATTAAAATTTTCAGATGCGGCTTCTGCATTTTGCCATACACCATGCTGCGGACTTAAAAATTTCCCAAACGCAGGAGCTTCGTTACCAGCAATGGTGAGCCTGGTATTTAAAACAATTATTAAGGCTATTGTTACAGCAGCCGTTATAAGTAATGGAGCAATTCTCATATACACATGTTATTTTCTGTAAAATACTAAAATCTTCTATAATAATTGGTTTGTATTAAAACTATTGATTTTGAGAGAAAACCATACTGCATTTGAAAACACCTGGTTTCAAGTTTTCTAAGTAACTGTGGTTATAAAATAATCATATAAAATGGCTGTGGTATGATGTTTGTTTAACTATAGGGAGAACAAGATTTTTTAACCTAAAACGAAAACAATGATGAAGAAGCTATTTTTATTAATCCCTGTTGTTGCTTTGATGTTGTTTATTACATCCTGCAGTAAAGATGACACAACAACTACAACTAATTCTACTCCGGAAGGTACCTGGGCTGGTACCGGTCAATATGGAACAACAGCTGGCAATCCAACTTATGCTTTCAGGCTAACCTTTAAGGCCAATGGAACAGTTGATATTGTTGGCAACAACAACTCTGCAATAGATAATGCCAGCGGAACCTGGCAAATTGTACAGGATAGTGTAAAGGCAACCTATACCTATCTTTCTTCGAGTGCTGTTTACACTTTATCGGGCAAATTTACAGCTGGAGCAACTGTAATGGTTGGTACTATTGGGCTATCGCCAGCAACTACGGGTGTTGGGCTTTTTTCGGTATCAAGGCAATAAAATAATAAACAAACCTGATAAATAAAAACAGTTTGACTATTACAGTCAGGCTGTTTTATTTTTGCAGATATGGAAAATTTATCTGCCGATATAAAAAACATTTTAGGTTTACAATTACCCACCGATCCACGGTGGGTAAACCTGGCCGAACTACAATTGGATGAAATTTTAACCGATCATGCCTATTGCGAGCAGAAAGCAGCAACAACCTGTATTTCGCTAATTACAAAAAACCCGGAGAAAGAATTATTGGTAGATGAACTGGCACCGATTGTTACAGAAGAATGGGGCCATTTCAGGATGGTGATTGCCGAATTAAAAAAGCGCAATTTAAAATTGGGCAAACAACGTAAAGATGTTTACGTAAACAGCCTGTTGCAGTTTCAAAAAAAAGATGGGAGTCCGCAGGAACGTTTTTTAGACCAGATGCTGATAATGGCATTAATAGAAGCCCGCAGTTGCGAACGCTTTAAAAGACTGAGCGAAGGGCTGGATGATGACTACATGCGTAATTTTTACCGAAAATTTATGGAAAGCGAAGCCGGACATTACACTTTATTTATCACGCTTGCTGAGCATTATGTAGATAAGAAAATTGTAAGAATGCGCTGGGCCGAATGGCTGCAATATGAAAAGGAATTGATGAAGGAGATGGAAGTGAGGGGTGATAGGATACATTGAGACCGTAGCTATAAGTGATATATAAACCTTACAATTGCTGGAAAATAAGGGTAAGCGCTTTCCTTATCTGTATCAGGTATTAATGTAAACCTACTCTCAAAATTTTCTAATTTTAAATACCCATCTGGAACGTTTTTGCGACTAATTTTCCTTTGTTTTACACCTATGCCTACATTACCTTCCATTTCAAATTTGCCATTCACAGTCAGTTTAAAACGCTTGCCCCAAAAAACTGCACCACCTGTTAAAGTATGTGCAGCTTTATACTGAAAATTAGTAAGGGTATCGTTTGTTTGTATATTAATAAACGTATTTTTATCATTGAAAGAGTAATTTTTTATCCTGAATTCAGCTCCCGCAAACATGCCATGTTTATTGTAGTAATAATACTTAAAGCTGGTAATACTCCGGAATCCTTTTAGGTTATCCAGATACCCCGGATCCTGGAAAAAGCCTTTGTATAAATAATTCACTTCTGTCCATACTTCAATACGCTTACTAATACGATAACCAACGCCCATCCCTACAGCACCTTGCTCCGGTTCAAATATTGAATGTGGATTAAAAGACAGGTAAAGTCCCTTTTGAATTATTGGCGTGTGCCTGCTCATTTTTTTTTGAGCGGTTACTTTTATGGAAACAAATAAAAAGGAAATCAGCAATATTTTTTTCATCAGGTTGCTTTATAATCTATAAGAGTACTAATGCATAAAGAATGCTGCTTCTCCCTCAAAATCTATATAGGGATATTGTTCCTTTAATCTTCTTAATTTTTCTGAATTAGTTTGCAGAAATTTTTTGTGTTGTTCAGATGTTGGATTGAATGGTTTGTGATTTTTTGCAGCAACAATAATTGCAATTTCTTTCATTAGTTGCTGCGATGGTTCATCAATATAGGCTGCAATAAATTTTTCCCAAACATAGTTGGTGGCAGCATAATTGGGGTGTACCATATCTTCGGCAAAAAAACGGTAATCACGCAAGTCATCTATAATAAGCTCATAAGCAGGAAAATAAAAACAGTTGTTGTTTTTTTCTATGAGTTGGTGCACAGCCTGAATCAGCGTGGCTTTGCTGCGGTTGTTTTCTACATACCCATCACGCAAGTGCCGCACGGGGCTGATGGTAAAGATGATTTTAATACCCGGATTAAAAGCCTGCGCCCTGATAATCATCTGCTCCAAGCCTGCAAACACTTCTTCAACAGGTAAAAGGCGTTTAATAAATTTATTAGTTGGTACTTTATGGCAATTAGCAACAACTTCTTTGTTATCCAATTCGTAAACAAAAGCAGAGCCCAACGTTATCAATAACCAGTCTGCCTGCTTTAAAAATTCATGCGCTTTAGTTTGTGATCCGTTAATTCCTTCCAAACACATTTTCTTATCGGGATGAGAAAAACGGCTGTGATGCTCCCAACTGTTCCAGCATTCGTTTTGATAAAACAAATCTGATTCTTTGTATTGCTTATTATCTATGTATGATGAAATGGATTTGGTAATGCTTACGGGATTAAATAAAATACCGTTTGGATTATCCAGAACAGAAAACTTATGGTTGGAAAGTTTAAAGCCGATCTGTTCTGTAAAGCAGGAGCCAATCAGCAATAAATTTTGTTGATGGTTGATTTTTACATCAAAAGGTTTGGGAGTAAATTCTAAATGAAAGTCCATGCCCCTATCTCCGCCGCGGCGGAGGACCATTGTGTTTTGTTAAAAAATAATTGCCACTAATACTTCGACAAGCTCAGTACACGAATTTACACGAATATTTCTGATGCCAGCATAGTGCATTTCTTCAAAGCGTCCATATCTAAATTGTTGAGCAAATTCTTTTCTGCAAAATAAGGTATCATCACTTCAGTATCCATATTGCCTACCAGTTCATCATCTGCCATGGGGCAACCACCTATGCCTTTTAAAGCACCATCAAACCGCTTGCAGCCGGCTGCCAGGGCGGCATCCACTTTTTCTTTCCAGTTTGCGGGTATTGAGTGCAGGTGAACACCAATTTCTGTTTCGGGTAAAGAATCAACCAGGTATTTTGTTATCTGATAAACCTGCTCTTTGGTTGCAAGGCCAACCGTATCGGCCAGCGAGATTATTTTAATATCCATCCCCACGAGTTTATTAACCCAATCAACAACAATCTCCTCATTATAAACATCGCCATACGGATTTCCAAAACCCATTGAAATATAAACTACCAGTTCTTTTTTATTTTTTATACAAAGATTTTGTATCTCTTCTACCCTTCCCAACGATTCGGCAATGGTTGAATTGGTATTGCGCTTTTGAAAAGTTTCTGAAATTGAAAAAGGGAAACCGAGGTAAGTAATTTCATCAAAAATAACAGCATCCTGTGCCCCTCTTTCATTTGCAATGATTGCCAGCAGTTTTGACTTGCTGTTTGCAAATTGCAACTTGCCAATTACATCTTTGGTATCTGCCATCTGCGGTATTGCCTTTGGCGAAACAAAACTGCCAAAATCAATGGTATCAAAACCAACCTTCAACAATGCATTTATGTATTCTATTTTTTTTTGAGTGGGGATAAAGTGCGTCCAGCCCTGCATGGCATCACGTGGACATTCGACTAAAGAAATTTTAGATTTTAGATAGGCGATTTCAGATTTCATACCGAGCGCTGTTTCAATACTTCATATAATATAATTCCGGTTGCAACAGATACATTCAGCGAATCAAAATCACCGGTCATCGGTATCTGAAATTTTTCATCACTTACTTTTAATAATGCAGGATAAACTCCTTTCTCTTCTCCTCCCATAACAATGGCACATGGTTCTTTTAAATTGAGCTCATGTACTTTTTTGCTTGCTTTCATTTCGCTTGCAAAAACTTTAATGCCATTCATATGCAGATCGTCAACAGTTTTCATCAGGCTGCTAACACGGCAAATTGCAATCTCTTCCAACGCACCGGCAGAAGTAAGTACAGCATCTTCATTTAAAGCACCAACACCTTTATCGGGTATAATAATGGCATTTACGCCAAAGCAAAAAGCACTGCGGGCAATGCCGCCAATATTTCTGATGTCTGTTATTCCATCCAATATCAAAAACAACGGCACTTCACCTTTTTCCACCACAAAAGAAATAATATCCTGTAGATCCTGATACTGCACTTTGGCAATCAATGCCACACAACCCTCGTGGTTGCTCACATTCAGGTTATTCAGTTTTTCAACCGGTACTTTGTTAATGGGCGTTTGTGTTTTTTCGGCCAATCTTTTTATTTCATCAATGGCTTCGCCATGTACGGTTGTTTGCAGGTAAATACGCTCCAGTTGTTTACCGGTTTGCATGGCTTCGGTAACAGCCTGGCGGCCAATTACCAAAGTGTTTTTTTTGGGGCGATGATGTTGCTGACGAAAATTTTTCACAATGCAAATTTAATCTTAATTAAGGCAATTAAAAAACCATAAGCTCTTACAAACTTATGGTCTTTAAGTCCTCCCTCCGGAGAGGATTTAGGGGGGCTTTATTTCAACCCAAATACTTTCTTCACTTCTTTCACTGCATCTAATTTCTCCCAGGTAAATAACTCAACTTTTAGTTTGATTGATTTACCATACGGAGATGTAAATATTTTTTCTACTGTTTCATTTTTACGTCCCATGTGGCCGTATGCTGCTGTTTCGCTGTACATCGGGTTACGTAATTTTAAACGCTTCTCAATAAAGTAAGGGCGCATGTCAAAACAAGGCATTTTCATTACCTTATCTGCAATTTCTCCATCTGTTAAATTTACTTTGGCAGTACCATAAGTTACCACGTTAATACTGGTTGGCTGTGCTACCCCAATAGCGTATGAAACCTGCACCAGCACTTCATCGCACAAACCTGCGGCTACTAAATTTTTAGCAATATGGCGTGTTGCATAGGCAGCACTGCGATCAACTTTACTTGGGTCTTTACCACTGAAAGCACCACCACCATGTGCGCCTTTACCTCCGTAAGTATCTACAATAATTTTACGGCCTGTTAAACCGGTATCGCCATGCGGCCCGCCAATAACAAACTTACCGGTTGGGTTAATGTGGTACTTTATTTTGTTGTTGAAAAGATGATCGTACTTTGGATACTTTGCTCTTACCCTTGGTATCACAATATTGATAACATCTTTCTTGATTTTTGCAAGCATTTTATCATCACTTGCAAAATCATCGTGCTGGGTTGAAACTACAATTGCTTCAATTCTTACTGGTCTGTTATTATCATCGTATTCTAATGTTACCTGGCTTTTTGCATCCGGACGCAGATATTTGATCTCTTTATTTTCTCTGCGTACAGCAGCCATTTCAATTAAAATATAATGTGCCAGATCTAAAGCCAATGGCATAAAATTATCTGTTTCGCTGGTTGCATAACCAAACATCATTCCCTGGTCGCCGGCACCTTGCTCTTCTTTTTTCTTACGGTCAACACCCTGGTTAATATCGCCACTCTGCTCATGTATGGCAGATAGAATACCGCAAGAATTTGCTTCAAACATATACTCACTTTTGGTGTATCCGATTTTACGGATTACGCCACGGGCAATTTCCTGTACATCAAGATAGGCCTTGCTTTTAACCTCACCGGCTAAAACTACCTGGCCTGTAGTTACCAGGGTTTCGCAGGCTACTTTGCTGGTAGGATCAAAGGCTAAAAAGTTATCAATGAGTGCATCGCTTATCTGGTCTGCTACTTTATCAGGGTGTCCTTCACTTACGGATTCTGATGTAAATAAATATGGCATATTTTTTTTTTAAGATTGCAAAGATAAGGTTGTATGTGGTAAAGAACAAAGTCCCTCCAAAAATTTGGAAGGACTTTGAATATTTATAAAAAATTAAAGTTTGGAATATATAATTCTCAACCTCATTCTGTAATTGGGGTTTGAGCCGCTACCTATCTTTACCCTTCCAAAAGCAATGTTATTACCAAATGGAATAAAAGCAGCTGAATACTGCGGATAATTGAGGTTGAATGGGGCATACAACCGTATATCGTAAGATCTGGTACGCTCTGTAACTATCCGTTGAACGTACCGGGAAATATTAAAGTTGTAATACTTCATAAGATACCCTGTTAAAGGATCGGTCTTACTGCGTCTGAAGCCACCAAAGTACTGAAAGTTTATCTGGCTGGCAATATATGGAATGTTTGATTTATAATCCGGGTCATATGCCTCGGCTGTGTTTAAATCAAAATAAATTGGTTTCCATTTATTGGTGGTTCCGGAATCTTTTAAATCAATATATAAAAAATTGGGTGCCGAAAGTTTTTCATCAAGTGGGTCAATTGAAGGAATTTGCTCAATAATAATCTCTGCACGGTGAATGATACGGTTTGATAAATTTGCCAACCCGGGAATATTAAGGTTTACAAAAGTGCCGGGGGCCGTTTGCAGATAATGCACATTTGGATCTGGATTGGTACTTACCGGAAAACCAGCCCTGTTACGCAAAATATAATTGCTTGTATTAGATACCGGAGCATTTGCCGGAGTTACACCAAAATTAGGGTTAAGCCTGAGTGAGCTGTAAATAGAATCAATTTTACCGCCGTTTTTTCGTTTATAATGCACTTCCAGCTTTGTTGCAGTATCTGAAAGGCTGGCATACAATAACCCATTGCCGCCGCCGGTTGCTATAACAGCAATGCCATTATAAAAAGTACGGTAAACCGAATCGGAGTAAAAAGCATTGTTTGTTGAGTTGGCTTTAATACTATCTCTTGCAAATAATTGTGCGGCCCAGACTGCAGGTAATTTAATACGAATCTGATTACGTACCGAATCGCGGCCATTATTTAGTTTTATATAATTGGCTATTGTAAGTACATTAACATTGGCTGTGGCAAGCAATGAGCCTACGGCTGGCTTATAGGCCGTTTTATTTTCTTTTAGTACTGAATCTCTGAAAATTACATCATTCACTTCTCTAACTTCCAAACTAACCGGCAAAGTGCTATCGCCCCAAAAACCTGCATACTTTAAACACAATACAACCGAATCAATACCCAAACCGGGGCCGGTAATGGTATCGCCAGGGCTTCCAAAATAATATGGATAAAATGGGGGTTTTAACTGCATGTAAATGTTGGCAGTGGTTTTACCAAAAAGCGGATCGTTAGTAATACTGCCAAGAGCATAATCATCAAACTTACCAATGGCGGTTGAATCGTTAAAAATACCCTGGGTAGAATTTATGAGTAATGTATCAGCAAACGTGTTTACATTATCAACAGCGGGCAACAGGTCGCTACCTATGTCGGTAGTATCCAGTTTGGTACAGTTCCATCCAATAATAGAAAAAAGTGTGGTAGCAATAATAGCTATGGGCAGAATACGTTTTTGCACAATAATAATTTTATGAAATGCGGTTAGATTTCTACTTCGCAAGTTCGGCATACAATTGCAAATAGTCTGTTAAATCACTTTCTGCATCGTACTTTAATACTTTTTTCCCTTTAACCTTAGAGAATTGCTCAACCAGTTTTTTATCAACCTTTTCGGCTCCAAATGTAATGGCATCGGCAAAAGTAGCCCCGCCATTAAACATGGCTGTGTTGTTTAAATCTTTAAATGGATCGAGTTCTTTTTTAGTAACATGATCATTTATGGTAGCCATTTTTAAGAAATCTTTTTCAAGCTTATCTTTAAATGTATTCTGGCCAATGGTATAAATAACTTTACTGTTACTGAAAACGGGCTCTTTTTTATACGCAGTTTTTATAAACATTGGTATCAGGCCGGTCATCCAGCCGCTGCAATGGATAATATCGGGCGGCCAGCCAAATTTTTTTACTGTTTCCAATGCGCCTTTACAAAACAGTACAGTCCTTAATCCATTATCATCAAACCAATTTTCCTTTTCATCGGTAAAAATTGATTTTCTTTTAAAATAATCGTCGTTATCTAAAAAATAAATCTGCAACCTGGCATTGGGTAAAGATGCTACTTTAATTATAAGGGGATAATCGTCATTATCAATAGTTACATTTATACCCGACAGTCGTACAACCTCATGCAGGCGGTGCCTTCTTTCATTTATTACACCAAAGCGGGGCATAATACAGCGCACTTCCATACCACTATCGTTTGATTTTACAGCAAGTTTATTTACAATTTCCGCAAAATCAGTAAGTTCCAGATAAGGCGACATTTCATTTGCAATAAATAAAATTCTTTTCTTTGTACTCATTTACACTTGGTTTGTTGCTATAATATTTTAGAAACGGCTGCAAAAGTACGATAATTTTTCGGGAAAATCAGTTTCAACAGGCTCTTGAAGTGTAATTGCCACTTTTATGATATTATTTAAGAAAGCAGCGGATATTAACAGCTACCTGCAACAGCACATTAATTTGGGTAAAAGCATTGGTTTTGTGCCAACCATGGGCGCCCTTCACCAGGGCCATATTTCATTAATAGGTACTTCTAAAATTGCTAATGGGCTTACAGTTTGCAGCATTTTTGTAAATCCGGCCCAGTTTAACGATGCCAAAGATTTTAACAACTATCCATCAACCATTGAAAAAGATATTGATTCGCTGGAAAATGCCGGTTGCGATGTGTTGTTTTTGCCATCCGTAGCAGAAATATATCCCTCCGGTACACAAAATGCAAAAACCTACGATTTAGGTTATTTAGAAACTGTACTGGAAGGCAAATACAGGCCCGGACATTTTCAGGGCGTTTGCCTGGTGGTGCACCGGTTGTTGAATATTATAAATGCCAATCAACTTTACCTTGGCCAAAAAGATTACCAGCAATGTATGGTTATTAAAAGATTAGTGGAGCTTGAAGAAATAAAAACAAAGATCAACATCTGCCCCACCCTACGAGAAACCAGCGGGCTTGCCATGAGCAGCAGAAATATGCGGCTGAGTAACAAAGAAAAAGAACACGCACTTAAAATATTTGAAACCTTATCTTACTTTAAAAAAAATATAAACCCCGGCGAATTGATTGACTTAAAGCAGGCTGCAACAAGCAACCTAACTAATGCCGGTTTTAAAGTAGATTATGTAGAAATTGCAGATGCGGATAATCTTGAAATTATTGACAACTGGGATGGAAAAAGAAAACTGGTTGCTGTTGTTGCTGCTTTTTTAGGAGAGGTGCGATTGATAGATAATATGCTTTTAAATGCAGATGCCTGATGCTGTATACTGGATGCTGGAAAGGAGTTTAAGTTAAACAAAAGATTTTAAAAATTCAGGTTGTATCAAGTTTCAAGCATCAAGTATCCAGCATCCAGTATCTTCTTTTTTGACTTTACTGTTTTACCGTCGTAATTTGTAACCTATTATGAACAAGC
>JAYURR010000130.1:0-37615 GCA_043756605.1 Chitinophagaceae bacterium | reverse complement strand
CTTCTGCAACCAATACAGAGATACTTTTTGCCGCCGCTTTAGATACACTTTCCAGGAGTACCAACGGAGGCAGTAGCTGGACAAGTATAGTACGCCGTGCAAATTGGGACATCACTTATGCACCCGGCAATCCTGCTATCATTTATACAGCCGGGGGAGAGAATTATTCTGCTCCTGCTGGTTTCACGCTTAGCCGTAATCCAAATTATGGTACCGGAACCTGGACCGACATAAGCGGCACACTGGGCACCATTGGTCAGCGGGCTATGAAAATTGTGGTAGCTCCCTACGATGCTTTAAGGATTTATGTATGCCTGGGGGGATATACGGCCGGTCAAAAAGTTTATAGAAGTTTAAATGGCGGAGCGGTCTGGAATACCAATATCTCGTACAATTTGCCTAATGTACCTGTAAATGCACTGGCTACCGATAATAATGGTAATGTTTACGCAGGCACAGATATCGGAGTATATGTACTGCCTGCAGGCACAACCCAATGGGTGGCATTTTATAACGGATTGCCCAGGGTGCCTATAACAGACCTGATCGTGAATGAAACTCATGGATTTCTTAAAGCTTCCACGTTCGGTTGCGGCATCTGGAAAACAGATCTATATGGCGGGTGCCCTTCAGTGTTATCGGTTTCTAATAATCACACAGGCCATAAAACCTTTGAGGCTTCCAGTTTTATCAGTTCACCACAACTAACCATGAGCGGAGGGCACGGACTTACAGACATACGCCTCAGAGCTGGTGACAGGATCGTCTTCGGTCCCGGCAGCAATCTTCAAAATGGAACATTGGTTGCTTCTATTGGACCATGCGGGGTGCCTTTTCCTAATATTGTTCCTATACAAAGAGATAGTTCAGGTAAAATAATAAATGTAATTACGCCTAAAAATGCAACTGAAAAATCACCGGAAAAATAGAGCGCAAATATTTGCTGACTACCGCCTTCGATAGGCTCAAGCTGACAATAGAATTTTAATGTCTGATTTGTATAAAATTATTTTACAGCCAGGAGAAAGAACAAAGCCGGGCTATTCAATCGTAAAACTTTGATAATCGTTTATTTTATCTCTGGCGTTTTTGCCTGCTCTTTAAAATAATTAAGCCTGAGCGTATCACCCCATCCATTGGGATTTTTATCAAATGTTTTACTGCTGAAAAAGATCATGCCTTGTATATTGGGAGTGCTGCGCAGAGCATCAATCATGCGGGGCAATTGCGTTACATCTTTCCAGGCGGCATTGCTGTTTGCACGGTAAATGCCCAGGCCTATATAACAGTTTTTGCCGTAGGTATGTTTGCTCCACCAGTCGAGTAGAATTTCGTAGGGTGCTATTTTATGGCCAAACTCCCAATACAGTTGTGGTGCTACATAATCTATCCAGCCTTTTTGTAACCACAATAAAATATCGGCATACAAATCATCATAATTTGTTTGTGCGCCATTTGTTTGGCTGCCGTTAGGGTCCTTATCAATATTGCGCCAAACACCAAACGGGCTTATACCAAACTGGCATTTTGGGTTTTCTTTTTTTATGGCGATACTCAACATGCTGATTATAGAATCTGTGTTACTTCTTCTCCAGTTATCTTTAGTCATTCCATTACCATATTTGTTATAACTGGCATAATCCGGAAACTCTTTGCCCGCTATTTTGTACGGATAAAAATAATCGTCAAAATGTATGGCATCAATCGCATAGCGGCTCACCACATCTTTCACCACATTGGTTACATACTGTTGTGCTTCTTTAACACCCGGATCAAAATATTTTCTATCCCCGTAATTTAAAAACCACTCTGGATGAATTTTGGTAATGTGCGTTGCAGCAATGGAAGATTTGTAGATGTTGAATACCGCACGGTATGGGTTCATCCATGCATGAAATTCCATACCACGCTTGTGTGTTTCGGCAACCATAAACTCCAGCGGATCGTAGTAAGGCACTGGCGGCTGGCCTTGTGTACCAGTTAAAAATTCGCTCCAGGGCTCGTAGGGCGATGGATAGAAGGCATCGGTAACCGGTCGTATCTGCACAATCATCGCATTCATACCATTGCGCTGGTGCATATCAAGCAATTTAATAAACTCCACTTTTTGCGAATCTGAATTAAAATTTCCTTTTGATGGCCAATCAATATTATCAACAGTAGCAACCCACACGCCGCGGAATTCTGGTTTGGTTTGAGATAACGAGGCAATAGGCAAAAGGCAATAGGCAATAAAGAAGAATGAAGAAAATAAAAATTTCATGAATATTTTTAATTAATCAGTTTTACGGATTTTATCTAACAGGTTGTTTAAAGTTTTTGCATCTGCCTCTGTAAGGTTACCCAAAATTGCATCCATATCATTTTCATACTTATCTATTTTCTCAAGCAATTTTTTTCCTTTAGATGAGATACTTACGTCAACCAATCGCTTATCGTTTTTACAGGTAGATTTTTGGGCAAGGCCTTTTAGCACAAGCCTGTCAACAATGCGGCTGGTATCGCTCATTTTATCCAGCATGCGTTCACGTATCTGCAAGGTAGAAATAGGTTTGGCTGCACCCCTTAAAATGCGGAGTATATTGTATTGCTGTGCGGTAACTCCTTCGCTGTCGAACAGTTTTTTCATCTTCTCATTCATCCAGTTGTAGGTATAAATAATATTGATGATGCCCTTTTGATATTCGTTACGAAACACAGGCTGGCTGATATCTTCTTCTAAACTCATAAGCAAAACTTAGCTTTTTTCGGGTTCATTTTCTGTTTGCGGGTTTGTGATCTCTGTTGATGTATCAAATTCGTTAATATAAATTTTTACCATGATGAGGAAATAACTGATAAGCAATGGTCCAAAGATAAGGCCCATAAAACCAAACAGGTTAAGCCCGATAATAACGCCCATTACTGTGATAACAGGGTGTACATCGCCCATATATTTCATAAGCTTTAACCTGGCCAGGTAATCTACATTACCGGTTACAACAACGCTGTAAATGGTAAGGCCAACAGCCGCCCAGTTATTTCCATTAATAAACAGAAAAGCCACAAGCGGCACCCAAACAATCATGGTGCCCACCAATGGAAAAAATGCAAAAACGCCGGTAACAAAGCCCCATAGTGCCCAATCTTCAACACCAAAAATCCAATAGCCAAGTGAGGCAAAAGCGCCTTGTATAATGCAAATGATGGGTATGCCCAGTGCATTGGCTTTTATCATCATTTTTGTTTCGCCGGCCAGCAGGTGAACGTTCTCATTCTTTAACGGAATTATTTTACTCAGGTATTTTTCCATGTCTCTGCCATGTACCAATAAATAATACACAAGAAAAAACATAATGATGAGGTTTGTAAGCAAAACTGCGGTGCTGTTGATTATACCGGGAATAAAAGCAGAAATTTTTTCTGCAATAGTTTTAGCATTGTCTGCCGAAAAAACAGACACGCCGGTTTTTTCAAGAATTTTATCTGATAAAGATTGTATGCTTTTTATTATCTGTTCCTGGTTTTCGGCAATTGATTTTATTTTAGGCGAAGCAAGTGTTATGCTTAAATAAACAGGCAATGCTATAATTAAAAGGTATCCTAAAATAAATAAAAGCGCCGTCCACCCTTTTTTCCATTTTCTTTTAAAAATGAGTTGAAAATACATGGTACGGCTAAGAATGTATAAAGTTATGCCGCCCAGCAGCCCGGGTATAAAAACCGTCATTTGGCTGATGAGTAAAACAGCCATAGCCAATATGAGCAACAACACAATGATTTGCCTGAGGCGCTCGTTAAAAACCGGTTGAGTCATAAACGTTGTTTGTTAATAATTTAAAAATATTTTTTAGTCTTTCCAAACAGATGCGCCTTCGCTGCAATTGGCGCAAATATCAATATTTTTTCTGCTTTTGAAAAGTTCACTTCTAAACTGTTTATAATTATTATCGTGCCATATTTCTTTAAACGATTGGGTTTTTAAATTGCCCAACTGGTGTGTGGCATCTTTATCAAAACAACAGGGTACCACCAGGCCATCCCAGGTTATTACATTGGCGTGTTGCAGTTTCCAGCAGCGGTTGGCCATTTTATTTTTAGCAGTATAACTGCCATCGGCATTTTTTTTATAGCGGCTGTATTTATCAATGGTTGGTATCAGGTTATTGGGGTCGGTTTCATAATCGTACACCTGTGCGGTTTTAAAACGCACTTCATCTACACCCACTTTTTTTGCAAGCCGCTTAATATCTTCAATCTGGTGCTCGTTTGGCTTAACAACTAAAAACTGAAAAAAAACAAAAGGTGTTTTACTTTTTAATTCCTTTTTCCACTTCATGATGTTTTTTGCACCTTCTAAAACTTTATCCAGATTGCCACCAACACGGTATTGCTGGTAAACATCCTGCGTGGTTCCATCAATAGAAATAATTAAACGATCCAAACCGCTCTCCACTGTTTTTTTTGCAATACCATCCGTTAAATAATGTGCGTTGGTAGATGTGGCGGTGTATATTTTTTTATCGCTGGCATATTTTACCATCTGCAAAAACTCCGGGTTAAGGTAAGGCTCGCCCTGAAAATAAAAAATGAGATATAAGAGTTCTTTGTGAATTTCATCAATTGTTTTTGAAAAAAAATCGTTCTGCAGCATACCGGTTGGCCGGCTGAATTGCCTTAAACCGCTGGGGCACTCCGGGCAACGGAGGTTGCAACTGGTAGTGGGCTCAAAAGAAACAGAAACAGGATAACCCCATTGCACCGGCTTGTTTAATAAGCGGCTTGCATAAAAACTACCAAGCACTTTACTGCCGTTAATAAAGCGGCGAAAAGTAAGTTTACTTAATAAATTTTTGGTATCGTTCCAATTAAATTGGGGCATGGGCAAATGTACGCCGATTGAGGCTTAAAATAAGATGCCCGTCTTCACTTTAACTTTTTTCAGAATTATAAAACCAAAATTAATCCTTGGTTGCAGATGAAGTTAACTCCTCTGTTAAATTGCCTTTGGCATTTTCAATTTTAACCTTGGTTGGTGTAAACAACAAGCTGTTGTTTGTAAATTTTTCGTAATTATTAAAAACCACATTGAGTGCAATAAAATTCATTACATAAGCCTGTGTTTCGGCTGGCAGGTATGCTTTTACATCCCAAAAATCCGGATTGGTTTTGCCGCTTCTCTTCATAGCATCCCAAACATTGCCCACACCACAATTATAGCTGGCAACCATTAGCAACAGGTTGTTGCCCAGGTTGCGGCTGCGGTCTTTTAAATAACGGGCAGCAGCATAAGTTGATTTGTTGAAATTTTTACGATCGTCTTTAACCGCAACCGGTTTTACAGCAGGTGTTTTTATAACAACAGCTTTAGCATCTTTCTTTTTTTCAACTTTTTTTTCAGCCTCTTTAACCTGAGCCACATATTTTAAACCATATTCCTTGGCCACTTCATCCATAATTTGCCAGTAACCAACCGCACCTGCGCTTGAAACGGCATTGCCATTAAATGCACTTTCCAATGCAAGCAAAACCTTAAGCTCCTGCGGCAAATTATATTTTTTTAAAATAGCAGTTACTTTTGGAAAATATTTTTTGCTGCGGTTGTAGGTGCGTATCAGATATGCCCTTCTGTTGGTTGAAAATTTTTCAATGTAAGTTGCTGCATTTTCTTCATTGCCTGTAAGCACAGCGGGATAAACCACATTGGGTTCAATTGTTATAAAAGCTGCATTATCTTTTAAAGCTGCCGCAGCTAAAAGCTTTTTTTTAGAAGTATCTGCAAATAAATTTGCTTTAGCAGCATTGGATAGGGATAAAGTAAAAAAAAGTATCCAAACTGCTTTGGATACCTTTAAAAACGAATAAGTTTGTTTAATCATGCCTATGCAATTTCAATGGGGGTTACAGAATTATATACGGGCCATTGATAAAACGATAAGCCGCTTACAATATTGCCCTTTCACAAAACTTTAAGAACTTTGAATGAAAATAAAATTAATTGATTTACGAATTATTGAAAATGATTTAAGAAAACTTTATCACATTAATAAAATCAACATTTACTAATTTGTACTCTTGTTACATACTAATATTACATAACTAACCCTTGGCAAAAAGAAAAAAAAGTATTTTCAAAACTATTTTAGTTCCCTTGTTACTGCTGGCTTTAATTGCCACTGCTGTTTATTATATCAATAATTTTTTTACAAAGCCACGGTTTGTGCGCTATCCCGCTTTTGGTATTGATTTGCCGGTAAATTATGCCATACATGGTATTGATGTAAGCCGCTATCAGCATAATATTGACTGGAAGGCAGTACAGGCCATGCAGGATAAAAAAGTAAAGATTGGTTTTGCTTTTATTAAAGCAACCGAAGGTTTGGGCCGGGTTGATAACGGCTTTAGAAGAAACTGGTTTAATGCCAAAGAAGCAAATGTGCCACGTGGCGCTTATCATTTTTTTGTAAGCAGTAAAAGCGGTAAAGCACAGGCCGAAAATTTTATTGAAACGGTAAAACTTTCAAAAGGCGATCTGCCACCGGTGCTTGATATTGAAACCGCAAACGGTGCTTCTGCCGCCGATATTCAGCAACGGGCAAAAGACTGGTTGCAGATGATTGAAAAACACTACAAAGTAAAACCCATCATCTACACCAATGTAGATTTTTACGAAAATTTTCTGGATGGTAAGTTTGATGATTACCCTTTGTGGGTGGCACATTATTATGTAAAAGATAAACCCAGGATAAAACGCAACTGGCTTATTTGGCAGCACAACGAAAAAGGCCGTGTAAATGGTATTGACGCTTTTGTTGACTTTAATGTGTTTAACGGAGATAGTGCCGCATTTAAAAAGCTTCTCACAAAATAAAAATACAACCGGCTATTTAAGTAATTTTATAAAACCTCACAATCCTGATTAAAGGAATGGGAATAAGTATGGAAGATGAAACAAGAGAATTTTTAGTAAGAATATTAAATACAGTTGCCATTGTATTGGTATGGATGATGGCGAATGTGTTTATTGGTATTTATAAAGGCTTTGGCTTTTTTGAAGAGCAGCCTGACTGGAGAAATTATGTTTACTATCTTTTTCTGGTAGCCAGTTTTATTTTTTTAGTTATCCATCTAAAACGTAAATGGAAATTATAAACCCATATCAATTTCTGTATTAAAACGATTGTATGAAACGTTTTTTATTAATGCTAACATTTCTTGCTGGTATTATTTATACGCATTGGCAAATAATGATAGAATTTAGCAAAGAAAAAAATAGAAGCAGAATGCTGGCTAAGGTTCAGGTAAATGGTGCTTTTCCCAATGGTGACACTACATGGCGTTCTTGCCTTGAGAGAGATATTAATGCTTCTGAGCTAATTGGCAAACGTGCAGGAAAAGGAAAATATACTGTAGTAATATATTATGTGGTTAGTAAGGATGGTACCATTTCCGATATCAGTTGTAAAACTGACCCAGGATATGGCATGTGTGAAGGGTTAATGCAAATAATCAAAAAAAGTCAACCCTGGAAACCCTGGCTTGCAGGTAAAGTGATAAACCGATAGGTACTTAAAGATACAGGCAATGAATAATACATAACTATTAACTGCTATGATCTGCCACAATTACCCATTTGTTTTTTATCTTTTTAAACAGCAATGTAAAGTGGCCGCCAACATCACCAATGCTTCTTGTTAAATGCCACTTGCCTACCACAAAAAAATACATCACCGATAATCTTTTTACTTCCAGTAAATTAAAAGCAAGTTTACCCATGGCAGCAGTATCGGGGTAACCTTTTTTATAATTATCCAGCGTATTATGCCAGCCGTAGGTTACACCGCTTTTGCCAATAAACATCAGCGAATCGCTTTGCCAGTAAGTCTGCATAAATTTTTCTTTATCGCCTGTATTCCATGCCTGTCGCTGTTCTTCAATAAGTGTGCGGATGGTTCGCTCATCTTTACTTTGTGCAGATACGGATACACAAAATAAAATGATGGTTACAAAAAATGAAATAATTTTTCTCATACAATTTAGTTTGAACTATAAATATAAATAATCCACCACCAATTAACCAATTAACGGATTAACCAATTAACCTCAATGCTTATGATGTGGAGATGAACACTTGCTGCGGTGGCAAAGTACGTAGTTGTAATAATGTGCACTGATGATGGCTACAACTGCAATGATGAGAAATGGATTTGAGAGCTGATGAAAAAACTGTTTCAATATCAGGAAAATAAACCCGAAACCGAAAATTAAAACCGGTTTAAAAGAACGGTGATGTTTTACATATCCATGAAAAAGGGAGTAAGAACCCACTACAAATGCCAGCGCAATCATGCCCCACTCAAAAGCCAGGTTGTGAACGATGTTGATACCAAATACAGGTAATGAACTTACCAGCACAGGCAATAAGGCGCAATGAATGGCACAGAGTATTGATGTTCCGATGCCTAAAGCATCCCAGTTTAATTTAATGTTCATAATATGGCTGGAGACAAAGATACAATATTTGCAATAATGTTGCAAATGCTGTCTTTTAGAAAAATCTAAAACCGGCAATCGTAAACTTAAAACCCATAAAGGATTGTAAATTTGCACAAATTATTTTTATGACTAAGCGAAACAAGTGGATTTTGATTTATGTTGGCTTTTTTATTGCGCTGCTGGGCGTGTTTTATTTGTTGTTGTTTAATGATTACGATTTTTCAAGATCGAACCTGCAGGTAAGAAATGATAATGTTGAAAATTTTTCGTTTGTTAACCAGGATGGAAAAAAAATTACAGAAAGAGATGTGGAAGATAAAGTGTATGTGGTTGAATATTTTTTTACAACCTGCAGAGGTATTTGCCCCATAATGAATGCCAACATGCGCCGTGTTTACGAAGCATTTAAAGATGAACCCGGTTTTATGATCCTCTCGCATACCTGTATGCCTGAAGTAGATTCCATACCCTTACTGAAAGCTTACGAAGCAAAAATGATTGATGGCAAACTGGCGAAAAACGCTGACGGATCTTATGAGATTGAGTACGATACTGTAACTAAACCCTCAAACACAAAACCCCTGAACATAAATTGGAATTTTGTTACCGGCGATAAAGCCCTGCTTTACAAAATGGCCCGCCAGAGTTATGGAATTGATAATGGTAAACCCGACAGCACACAAGTATTGAAAGATCAGTTTATACATACCCAGTTTTTTGCTTTGGTAGATAAACAACGCAGAGTAAGAGGTATGGTTTACGACGGACTGAATAATGATGAAGTGGATAAATTAATAAAAGACATTAAAGGGCTATTGAAAGAGAAAATAACAACCAAACGTTTTATGAACGGATTCAGCAGTGATCCGGGTTAGGGAGAACGTGAATCGTGAGTGGTGAGACCTGAGTGGCTTATTAGAAAAAACGCAGCCAACTTATTTATCAGACTCCAAACTCACGATTCACCATTGACGAATCACGTTCAGGGACATAATTTAACTTTACAATTGCAATGGAAACATTACTCAACATACTAAAAAAGAACCAGCTCAGCATTACTGAAGGAAGAAAGAAAATACTGGAATTGTTTTTACACAGTCCGGGTGCATTGGCCCATGCAGATATTGAAAAAAGTACGGATGGAAGTTTTGACCGTGTTACGGTTTACAGAACACTACAAACCTTTGTGGATAAGGGTATCATCCACAACATACCAACAACCGATAACTCTATTTTATATGCTTTGTGTAAAGATAATTGCGAAGCAGGCCATCACCACGATAACCATGTGCATTTTATTTGCGACGATTGCGATAAAACAATTTGTATGGATCATGTGAGCATCCCAGAAGTAAAACTGCCAAAGGGGTTTAAACAGAATCAGATTGATCTGGTTATAAGCGGGGTTTGTGATCAGTGTAATCGCAGATGATGTTGATTAAAAATGATTTCGCAGATACTACCCCTGATGTTTCAGAGAGCTTGCTTTTAGAAAGACTGAAAACAATAAAGAAAATCAGCGAAATCTTCTCTAATCATTTCAATCAGCGATTCATCTCCTCCTTTACAAACTCCATCAACACCTTAATCTTATCCGGACTAAAATCAAATTTCAACCCCGCAGTTTCAAATAATTGTGGTAAGGTTTTGGTGCCGCCTAATGCAAGTGCTTTGCAATAATTATCCATCGCCTGTTGCTTGTTGTTCTTAAACTGCATCCACATGCCAATAGCACCTAATTGCGCAATGCCATATTCAATATAATAAAACGGCACTTCAAATAAATGCAGCTGGCGTTGCCAGTTGTTGCTGCGGTAGGTTTCCAACCCGCTGTAATCAATTACATCATCCTGAAACTCCTTCAATATTTCATTCCAGGTTGCGGTGCGTTCTTCATGTGTATGCTTTGGGTGTTCGTAAATCCAATGTTGAAATTTATCAATAATGGCAATCCACGGAAAAATGGTGATCACTCTTTCCAGTTGATGTTCTTTTGCTCTTTTTAAATCGTCTGCATCTGTAAAAAATGTTTCCCATTCATCCATGCTCATCAGCTCCATAGCCATGCTGGCAACTTCGGCAATTTCCATGGGGTATTCTTTAAAGCCATTCAGCTCTAAAGGATGCGCCAAAAAAGAATGTATAGCATGCCCGCCTTCGTGCAACATGGTAGTAACATCATGCATTTGCCCGGCGGCATTCATAAAAATAAACGGTGCACCACTTTCGGCCAGCGGACAGTTATACCCGCCCGGAGCCTTGCCCATGCGGCTTTCCAGATCAAGGTGGTTAAGCTCCTGCATTTTTTTAAGGCACTCACCAAAGAACGGGCGTAGCTTGCTAAAGCAGGCAATTGATTTTTCAATCAGCTCTTCGCTGGTTTTAAAAGGCACTAATGGTTTTATACCTGCCGGCTCAGCCTCAATATCCCAGGGGCGTAAAGTATCAAGCCCTAATTTTGTTTTTTTATTTTGGTAGATGATATTTACCAATGGTAAAACATGCTGCTTCACCGCATCATGAAACTGAAAGCAATCTTCTTTTGTATAATCAAAGCGGCCCAGTTCCTTAAACCGGTAATCACGGTAATTGCTAAACCCGGCATTAATTGCTTCCTGGTTTCTTTTTTCAATCAGGTTATCAAAAAGCGTGTTCATCGCTTCTTTATCAACCAATCTTCTGTCATTTATTTTCCGGTAAACTTCTTCCCTTAATTTCCTGTCGGGATTTTCTAAAAACTTAGCAGCCTGTTGTAAAGTATATTCCTGATCGTTTACAGTAACAGTCATTTTGCCCGATATAACGCCGTACTGCTGCTGCATTACAGCAAGCTCCGCCTGTAATGGAATATTTTCTTCTCTAAATAATTCTATGCTTTTACGCATGCTACGCAAGTAGGTAAAATATTTTTCTGCATCGAGTTCTTTTGCTAAGGGATGGTTCACTAATTTTTTATTCAACGCATCGGCAAAGGGTTGAATTTTTGGCTGTATCTCCATACAGAAATAATTAAAAGCGTCTTCCAGCGTTTTATTTTCTGTATCGCAGGTCATTTTAATCTGCCGCCAGCAGGCATCTTCATTTATCAATGCCTCCAGTTCACTCTGATCTTTCAGCCATTGTTCCAGGTTTGCTTTTGTGTCAATATTTCTATCTAACAAATTTTTAAAAAATGGTTGCAGGCTTTCCCAATCAGTAATGGTAAAATCTGTTGCAACAAAATGGCGTGGTAGTTTTTTTATATCGGCTGTGTACATAATCGTGAGATGTGAGTGGTGAATCGTGAGTTTGCAATCTTCAAATTCAAAAAATCCTGCCGCATACCTGGCAGGATTTACAATATTAAAAAATCCGTGTTAATCTGTGCAATCCGTGGCAAAAACACTAACCTGCCGCAGGCAGTTTACGCCATTTTCCTTGGCGTATTTATTTTACGTGCCGGCGCATTACTTACAGCAGCAGCTTTAGTATTGGCAGCAGGTTTTGCTTTAACGGTTTCGGTTGTTGCGGTATCGCCTTCAGGTAATTCAGATAATTTTATCTCAACATCGTTGGCTTTTAAAATACCAAACCACTTTACCATCTTCTTCATATCGCTGGCATATACACGGCTAAAATCCATGGCGGGATATACTTTTTCAAAATATTTTTTTACTGCAGCAGCATCAGCTTCGGCAGGCATTTTTTCTGTGCTGGCTGTCATAGCAGCAAATACATCTACCAAATTAACATTATCAGCAGTTGTAAAAACCTCAATACTTTCCAGATGAGAGAACTGGTGAACACGGGTGCTCACAAATTTTGTGCTTTTATCTTCCAGCGATTTTACAACACCGCCATCTGCTTTTGAAGATAACAATTCAAATAATCCCGGTAAGCCGGTTACCGATACCAATTTGCCATATTCCATAATTCGTTGTTTTATTTTTAGGGCTGCAAGTTAATTGTAAAATGGCAATTTATCTATTTGCTAAGCTGCCAAGGGTTAATTACAGGTTAATATTGCTATACATTATATATACCGCTACACAACAAAGACTGCTTTTACTTAAAAAAGCTGCTTTATGCGCCAGTTTTGTTTCAGTCTGTCGTCTAAAAGTGATACAAAAGAAAATTTATGAGATTACGATCGGTTCTGTTAGTATTAATTTTTAGCCTGTGTACAGTAGTTGCAAAAAGCCAGGATATATCGCTTAAAGGTAAAGTTGCCGATAAAGGCGATAATTCGGCAGTTGTTGGTGCCACTGTAAAATTGGTTTCGGCAAGAGATTCATCGCAAGTTAAACTTGTGGTAACTGATAAAAACGGAAACTTTGTTTTTAATAATTTAAATGCAAGCGGCTATAAACTCTACATCAGCTTTACCGGTTACGAAAAAGTTGAACAACGTGTTAACTTGCAGGCCAGCAATATTACGCCACTTAGTTTTAGCCTTGCAAAAGTTGCTACCGAGCTGGGCGATGTTACCGTAGTTGCCAAAGCTGCTCCGGCAAGGCAAAAAGGCGATACCACAGAATACAGTGCAGGCCAGTTTAAAGTAAACCCCGATGCAACTGCCGAGGATATGATTAAAAAATTGCCCGGTGTTACGGTTACCAAAGATGGTACGGTAACAGCCATGGGTGAGCAGGTAAGAAAAGTAACCGTTGATGGCAGAGATTTTTTTGGAGATGATGCCACTGCTGCACTTAAAAATTTACCGGCATCGGTTATTGATAAAATTCAGGTTTTTGATAAACTGAGCAATCAGGCACAACTTACCGGTTTTGATGACGGCAACTCTGTTAAAACAGTAAACATCGTTACAAAATCGGGGATTAAAAACGGACAGTTTGGAAGAATTTATGCAGGTGCCGGAACGGATAGCCGCTATGCTGCCGGAGGCAATATTAGTTTTTTTAAAGGCGACAGACGCATTTCGTTAGTTGGCAATTTCAATAATATTAATGTACAAAATTTTGCATCGCAGGATTTGTTGGGTGTAACCAGCAGCAGCAACAGTGGTGGCGGCGGCCGTGGTGGTGGCAGAGGCGGTATGGGTGGCGGCGGTGCCGATAATTTTAATGTGGGCCAGTCAAGCGGCATCAGTAAAACAAATGCTTTTGGTATTAACTTCAGCAATGTGTACGCAAAAAAATTAACGCTTACAGGCAGCTACTTTTTTAACAACAGCCGTAATAATAATGAGAATGTTACCAGCAGGGAAACATTTAGAGATGTAAAAAACCGGTTCAGTTTAGAAAAAAGTACCTCGGTTGCAGATAATTTCAATCATCGCCTTAACCTGCGGTTAGAGTATAAGATAGATTCTTCCAATTCACTTTTTATTATTCCCAGCGTTAGCTTTCAAAAAAACAGGTCATCTTCTTTTTCTTCACAAAATATTTATGAAGGCATTGCAGATTCTATCAGTAATTTAATAACTCCAAAATCAACCTCCGACAGAAACGGGTATAACATACGTAACAATATATTCTTTCGCCATTCGTTTCCTAAAAAAGGCCGTTCTTTATCGGTAGGTTTTAATACCACATTTACAAAAAATGATGGCGAATCTATTAGCGATACCAGGTATCGGTTTTACGACAGCCTGTATGTATTTGCATACGATTCTATACAAAACAGGTTTATAGATAATGCTACTAATGGCCACAGCATTGGCGGTAATATTGCCTATACCGAACCTATTGGAAAAAAAGGCCAATTGCAATTTGATTACAACTTATCAGTACAAAAAAACAAAGCTGACCAGCAAAATTTTTCTTACGACGGACAAAAATACAGTGTGTTTGATACCTCATTATCTAACCGCTTTGATAATACCATTACCACAAACAATGTTGGTGTAAATTATCGTTTGGGTCAAAGCAGGGATGAGCAGCTTTCTTTTGGTGTAAACTTTCAAACAGCCAAATTGCAAAGCCAGCGCATTTTTCCAACAGCAACTTCTGTTAATCAGTCATTTGCCAATATATTACCCAATTTAATGTGGCGAAAAAAGCTTTCGGCTAATGTAAATGTTCGTGTGTTTTACCGGGCATCTACCAATTTTCCATCGGTAACACAATTGCAGGATGTGGTAAACAACAACAATCCTTTGTATGTAACCAGTGGTAATCCGGATCTGAAACAATCATACACCCATTTTTTATCGGGCCGCTATTCTTATACCAATTCAAAAACAAGTAAAAGCCTTTTTGCCAATTTGTTTTTGCAAACCGCAGGTAATTATATTTCCAATGCATCCTATTTTATTCAGGGTGCCGATACTATTATTAATAGTGTAAAAGTTAGTAAAAACTCACAGTTTACCAAGCCGGTAAACCTGAATGGGTATAAAAGCCTGCGTACATTTTTTACATACAGCATGCCGCTTAAATTTATTAAAACAACCCTCAATGTAAGCACGGGGTTTAGTTATTCTAAATTACCAGGCATGGTAAATTACCAAAAGATATTTACAAACAGTTATGCCTATAACGGAGGTGTGGTATTGGCGAGTAATATAAGTGAGTATGTAGATTTTAATGTATCGTACAATGCCAACTTAAATACCTCAAAAACCAATACAACAAAAAGCACCAACACCAATTTCCTTAATCAAACTGTTGGTGCCCAGGTAAATCTTTTAAGTAAGAAAGGTTGGTTTGTACAAAACGATGTTTCCGGAAATATTTACAGCGGCGATCTTGATCAACGCTTTTGGTTATGGAATGCAGCGATTGGTAAAAAATTCCTGAAAAATAAAGCAGCAGAGTTGAAACTTTCAGTATTTGATCTGTTGAAACAAAATCAAAGTATTACAAGAACTGTTACTGATACATATATACAGGATGTACAAACACAGGTTTTACGTCAATATTTTATGCTCACATTTACTTACAGCCTTAAAAACTTTGGTGTAGCAAAAGCTTCCACCAACACCGAAAGAAATTTTGGAGGAGGCAGGCCAGGTGGTGGCGGTTTTTAATCGGGGCTTTTAAGTAATTTGCCGTACATAAAGAAAACGTTTTGAACCAACCCGATTTAATTGAACAACTGCAACAGGGAGATGAAGCTGCTTTTAAAAAGCTGGTTTATGAGTGGCAGGATATGGTTTATAATACAGCACTGGGCATTGTACAAAACGAAGATGATGCAGATGATATAACGCAGGAAGTTTTTATACAGGTATATAAATCGGTAAGTTCTTTTAAAGGCGAGTCAAAATTTTCAACATGGCTTTACCGCATTACATTGAGCAAAGCACTTGACCATGAAAAGAAAAAAAAGCGCAAAAAGCGTTTTGGTTTTATGCAGGGTTTGTTTGGTGCAGATGGAGCGGAGCAGGTGCATGCAGTAGAATTTAATCATCCGGGTGTGCAGCTTGAAAAAAAAGAAAAGGCCGGCGAATTATTTAATGCCCTTAAGCAGATACCCGATAAACAACGCATTGCTTTTACGCTGCATAAACTAGAAGGACAGAGTTACCAGGAAGTGGCAGAAATAATGAACACAACTATATATGCTGTAGAATCTTTGATGGGCAGGGCAAAAACAAATTTAAAAACAGCATTAAAAAATTATTACGATACTAATATTGCTAAAAAATAATTACGCTATATGAACCCTGAAGAAAATATAAACAAGATGATTGAGGAAGCACTAAGCAGTGTGGATGATGTACAACGTGCAGCCCCTAAGCCTTTTTTGCTTACACGTATAAATGCACGGATGAACAGTGGTGCAGAATCAGTTTGGGAAAAAGCAGGCTGGTTTATAAGCAGGCCAGTAGTGGCTTTTGCAGGTTTGTGTTTAGTTATACTGATTAACGCAACGGTTATTTTTTACAGCAAGACAACTACACCGGTTGCAACCACCGATATGGTTGTACAAAATACTACTGATGAATTTTATTACACGGTAGCTACTATTTACGATAACGATAATACAGCACAATGATAAATAAACAAAACAGAAGTAAAGTTTTTATTGCTATCATCGGCATTTTACTAATTGCCAATATTGCCCTGGTTTCTTTTTTAATTTTGAAAAAAGATAATGGAAGGCATGAGAAACGTCCTGATAAAAAGATTATAATTGCCAGATTTTTAAAAAATGAAATTGGGTTTGATACCGTGCAGCTACAACAATACGATACACTGAGTACAAGGCACACTGATAACATGAAAAAGACGATGGATAGTTTGCATGGTGCAAAAGAAAACCAATTTAAAGAACTAGCGGCAGCCGGTTTCAACGATTCTGCAATGAGTAATGTTGCCGACAGATCTGCAGCTACCCAAAAAGCAATGGAGTTGAGGATGTTTAACCACATCCGAAAAATAAGGTTGCTTTGTAAACCAGAACAGTTGCCAAAATTCGATTCGCTTTTTGGTAAGATGCTGAACAGGAGAGGCAACGAAACCAAAAAAAAGGAAGCAGGTAAATAATTTAACGACGGTTTTTTTAATTGCTGTCGTCTAATAAAACAGTTCTCATAACTTTAAAATAAAATAAACATGAAAAAACAATTTGTATTGATGGCTTTTGCAGCCATGTTTAGTATAACTGCTGCAAATGCACAAGGTGGTGGCCAACGCATGTCGCCGGAAGAAAGAATAAAATTTACTATTGAAAAAATGGCACCTTTAAATTTAGATGCAGCAACAAAAGTAAAATCAGATGCAATTATTACCGATTACATTAATGAGCAGCAAAAAGCAATGGACGAAATACGGGCAGCCGGCGGAGATCGTGATGCCATGATGGCCAAGCGTAAAGAACTGACTGATGCAAGAGATGCTAAATTAAAAGCAATTTTTACAGAAGCACAAATGAAACAATGGAAAGATGAAATTGAACCCTCCTTAAGGCCGCAAAGGCCTGCCGGTGGAGGCGGAGGTAGAAAATAGCTTTAAAGGTGAATGCGAACAAAAAGGCCCTGCAATTAATTTTGCGGGGCTTTTTATTTAAATTTTTTGTAAACAATTTAACTGTCAATCTGCGCTTGCCGAAGTATTCGTGGCTACCCTTTTTAGTAGCGAAACTTAGAAAAAAATCTTGCTGTCATTTGCAAAGAGCTCAAATTTTTGCAAAATCATTTCAGTTTTAAAAAATGCTCCGCAAGAATACGGAGCATTACCTAAAACCAAACCTGTATAGCCAACTTTCCTATATTATTCCTTTCCATCTCATAAAACCAGCGCCGCCCAGCATGGCCGCAGCAAATAAAACAATACCAACAGGCATGTGTTCTTTGCTTTGTGTTTCTTCATTTAACTGCGGTATTAAAGTTGCGTACTGAGCAGCCACATCGGTTTCTTCATCATTTTTTGCAGTGGCTTCATCCTGCCAGTTATTGATGTTGGTGCCGGTTAAAGCTGTCAGTTCCAGCAACTCTTTTTTTCTACGGGCTTTTAAATCCTGCAGGTATTTTTTACCATCAGCGCAATTAAAATCGCCGGTGGCCGGGTGTGTAATAATATATCTTGCCTGGTAGTTTTGTGTGTTTGGTGTTACCTGAAACATCAGATCCTGTGGAAACGATTTGCGGTTGTACCTGAAATGCAATCTTGTAAAATGCACATTTTTATTTCCATTGTCCGGCTCTTCATTATCTACATCACTATAATCGCTCCAGTCTTTGGGTGCAAGCCACCAAACACCGCTCTGCACAAGATCCTGCTCTGTGGGCGGATTGCCTACACAAGGATCGCATTTCATTTGATTGATGGGCGTAACGTTCCAGGCATATTCTAAAATCGAAACAGCTTTATCTTCTTTTTGCCATTGGGTTGTAAACAGGTTGCTATAAAATGCACCAAAGTTTTTTTGTACAAACAACGGAATGTTTTTGTTGCTTACAATATCTGCATTGCGGTAGTTGGTACTTTCAATGCGGCCTCTTTTTGTAAAAGCATACACAATCAAATCCTGGTCGCCATCGGCATTGGCCATACCAAGGCGTATGGGCAGCATAAATTTTGGCGAGTTAAAACTAATTTGTATGGGGCGGAGAAAATTGTTATTCAGTTTCTGTTTTTCTTTTTCGTTTACTTTAACTACAAAAAACTTAAGGTTGCTTTTTATATAAGGATCTAGAACCTCTTCTGCCTCTGCAGGAATTTTATAACCGTTTTCAGTTAACCAGATTTTTAATCCACTGCTTTCTTTTGCACTTAAAATTAAAATATCGTACTCGCCTACTAAATACTTTGCTTCAACTTTTACATTTACTTGTGCTCCCGCAACCTTACCCGCCAACGCTCTATTAACGTTACTGTTTGGAGCGGCTATTTCTTTGCTTGCATCCATTGATTCGTAGTTATAGCACGGATTCTCATCCCAATATTCTACCAATCTTGGTGCGCTGTAATCATTCAGTTTTTGAAAAATTGCCTGATCAACAACTTTTATATCATCTTTACGCAACACAACCGGTACCGGCACCACCATGGCAAAATCTTTGGTTTCTCCTTTAAAATCATTGTACATGGTAATAACGGTTTTGTTTCCATCCCGTACCAGTATAACCTGGCTGGTCTTGTTTTTCAGCGTTCCATCTGCCTTGCTAACATAAAAGCCGCAGAAGGAAAATAATACGGGAGCAATACCAATAAAAGCCCCGATAATTAAAAGTTTCTTTTTCATAAATTTATTTTTTTAGTGTTGAAGAATTACATGTATGACCTTGAATAAATAACCTGCATAAAATTATTTTCTTCGGGGGTGTATGTTTTTTGTTTTAACCAATCGAATTTTTTTGCTATAAAAAATTTATCAAGCAGCGGTACAAGTGGCTGTGCAAACACCAGCACCAGAATTGGAGCACCGTTCATAAATTTAAAAGCAGTGAGGTAAAAAGAAATGGCAGCAATAACAACACACCAAAGTATTCTTGCAAGCCGGTGGTTGGGAATTGTTTTAGGATCGGTTATCATAAAAAAAGAAAAAAGCAACAGGCTGCCGGTACTTACCGATTGTATAAAATGATCCATGGGCCAGCCGAGATAAATTATTTGCCTTAAAAAAATAAGACTGGCAAATGTGCCAAGAAATGCCAGCGACACATCTAGCTTTTGAACCCTGGTAGTAACAATAAACCCAAAGCACAAAACCCCAAACATAAGCACAGTGCCGCTTCCCCATTGGCCGGGACTTATCCAGGCATTGCCTGTAAACAAAACCGCTACCACAATGCCCAATGCCGATGGGTTAAAAATGTGTTTACCATTTATGCGTACAATATATTTTGAAAGTATGGAAACCGAGGCAGCCAAAACGGCCACCCACCAGTAATTGGTTTTTAGTAAAAGGCTTAGCCCAAATGAAGAAATAAGAACAGAGGGAATGCCATTTTTAAGCCGCTGCAAAAAAGGTATATTTTTCTTACCAAAAAAATACTCGGCTGTAAACTGTATAGCAAGGCTTGTAATAAAGTAAGTGGCATATAACCAGCTTTCATTTTTCCAATTCAAAACTAAAATGCCATAACATAAAAAAAAGCTTTGAAAAATTATTTGAAAATACCGGGCGTCTTTAAATAATGTATTTGAAAACATAACAGTGGAATTTGTGTATAGGATGAAACCATCAACCTGATTACACAACTCAATTGTTAAAAATTAGCAAATGAACTTAAAATAAATATTTATGGAAAATGCCTGAACCTGCATTGCCGCTTGTAAAATATTTGCACACCGTTAATTTTAATTTTATTACTTTGAAAGTAAAAAAATGAAAAAATTAAAATCGCTTTGCGCCATACTGCTTTTTACTGCTACTGCTTTTGCCCAGATGGATTTGCCCGCCAGTGGCGGCAACCCACGTGCAACCATTTCAGAAGAAGTGGGCATAACAACCATCACAATAAAATACAGCCGGCCCGATGTTAATAAGCGTGAAGGAAAAATTTATGGCGATGGTAACCTGGTAACCTACGGCTTTAGCACGCAAAATTTTATTACCAATAAAGCCACATCGCCCTGGCGTGCAGGTGCAAATGAAAATACCATCATCAGTTTTGAGCATGATGTAAAGGTAGAAGGCCAGCCACTGAAAGCGGGTACTTACAGTTTGCACATGGCAATGGGGGCAGATAATGTTACCTTGATTTTTAATACACAATCAGAAGCATGGGGCAGTTTTTATTATGATGAAAAATATGATGCATTAAGGGTGAATGTAAAACCGGTGGCATTGGATAAAAGCGTAGAATATTTAAAGTATGAGTTTGTTGAGCACAAAGAAAAACATTGTGTAATTGCCATGCAGTGGGAAAAACTTTCGGTGCCATTTAAAGTAGATGTTGATGTTGACAATATTGTAGTTGCAAGATTAAGAGAGCAGGCAACCAGCCAGCGGGGATTTAACAGCAGCAGCATGGTAACAGCAGCACAATTTTGTTTAAATAAAAATATTAATTTAGAAGAGGCGTTGGTATGGAGTACAAAAGCAATCAGTGGTATAGGAGGACAAAAAACCTATATCACCTTACGTAATCTTGCCGTTGCTTACGAAAAACTAAACAGAATACCAGAAGCAGATTCAACAATGAACGAGGCTTTGACGATTGCCACAGCCAATCAGTATGCTGCATACGGACGAATACTTATTACACAAAAAAGAACAGATAAAGCAATGGAAGTGTTAATGGCATCTCAAAAAAGATATGGAGATATTTATATGGTAAACCTTGGCTTGATGCAGGGCTACTCAGCCAAAGCAGATTATAAAAATGCATTGAAACATGCACAGAAAGCATTGGCACTGGCAACCAACGACGGCGCAAAAAAACAACTGGAAGGAAATATTGCCAAACTGAAAGAAGGGAAAGATATAAATTAACCACAAAATGGCTGAGCAAAAAACAAAACAAAATACGGGTAACGTTATAAACTTTTTACAAGCTGTTGCTGATGAAAACAAACGCAACGATTGTATGGCGATACTTAAGTTGATGAAAAAAATTACAAAAAAAGAACCAGCCTTGTGGGGAGATAGTATTGTGGGATTTGGCAGTTTTCATTACAAATCGGAAAAAAGCAAACAGGAAGGCGATTGGTTTATGACCGGCTTTTCGCCCCGCAAACAAAACCTTACAATATATATTATACCGGGCTTTGCACAATATGGCGAATTACTGAAGAAATTAGGTAAGTATAAAACCAGTGTATCCTGTTTATACATTAATAAACTGGCAGATGTGGATGAAAAAATATTAACAGAACTGGTATCCATTTCATATAAGGATATGCAGGAAAAATATAAAATATAAAACGATAAAATATGAACAATGCAATCAGTTGGTTTGAAATACCAACCAACGATATTAACCGGGCACAAAAATTTTATGAAGCCATCTTTGGTATAACCATGATGCCGATGGATTTGCCAAATATTAAAATGCGCATGTTTCCATTAGATGATATGATGACACAAGTGGGCGGTGCATTGGTTGACAGTGGCGGTTTTCACAAAGCCTCTGCAACCGATGGGCCTTTAATTTATCTGAATGGAAATCCCGATTTGCAAAATATAATTGATAAAGTAGAAGCCGCCGGCGGAAAAATTATGATGCCCAAAACTGAAATAAGTCCCGAGTATGGTTTTATGGCTGTATTTTTTGATACCGAGGGCAACCGCATCGGTTTGCACAGCGTGCCGCAATAAATACAGAACTATGTAAACAGAAAAAATAATTTTTTTAATAAAGCATATTAAAAATTATTGCCGGCGCCATTGTAATTATCTAAAAAGAAAAGAAATGACTAAAACCTTTATTGCAATTATTGTCGGCTTAAGCTTATCTGCTTTTATTGTTACTGATAATGGTGATAAAACTTTCAAAAAATTGTATGCTTTGGAAGGTTTATGGAAGATGAATACAAAACGCGGCGCCCTTTGCGAAGAATGGAAAAAAATAAATAAAAATTACCTGCAGAGCAAAGGTTACATGATAAAGGGTAAAGACAGCATCATTAATGAAAGGGTAGCGCTTACAAGTACAGAGACCGGTATTTTTTATACCTCTACTGTTGAAGACCATAACAATCAAAAGCCCATTGCATTTAAAATGACAAAGGCCGAAAACAATATGTTTGTTTTTGAGAACCCGGCACATGATTTCCCCAAGCGTATTATTTACAGATTAATAACAGCCGATTCGTTACATGCTTTTATTGATGATGGAACCGAGATTGGGAAAAAGCAAAATTTTTATTTTAAACGACAGTAACTAACTTATTTTTTGGAGTTTTACTTTTGATGCAACGTATATCAAAATTTACCGCACTTGTACTTTTGCAAACCGTTTGCATAACTTAAAACTAAAACTACATGAGATTTTTCTTACTTATTATTTCAATTTTCTTTGCATCTTCTGCTCTGGCACAAAACAAAGTTGTATTTACAAAAGCCGATAGCAGTAGTATTGTTACCATCAAACAAAAAGACCTTGTAAGATTGGCTTACACCGGTTATTTAAAACAACCGCAGGAAGCTGAAGGCATTGTAACTGCAATAAACGACAGCACCATCACTCTATCTCCCCGCAAAAAATTATTTAAAAAAAGTAAAACAGCGCAAACATTATACATCAGGGATATAACCGGTTTCAGGCTGTACAGCAAATTCAGGCCGGCCGGCGAAATTATTTACGGCATTGTAGGCGTGGGCATTACCGGCACCGTAACTGCCATCATTGGCGGCGTAAGCATTCCGGCTATTTTAAGTTTTTTATCGGGCGGTGCAACATTGGCCGTAACTACTGCTTTAAAAAATTTAGTACTTTCAAACAAAATAAAAAATAATTTAAAAGATGGCTGGGCCATGCAATTGCAGCCCGGCTTGTAAAAAAAATAATTCCATGCAATCAAAAGCAACAACTGTTGACCAGTATTTAAAAGAAATTCCTGCCGAAAGGCAGGAAGCCATGACCAAACTACGTAACGTAATTTTAAAAAATTTACCGAAAGGGTTTAAAGAAGTTATGGGCTATGGTATGATGGGTTATTGTGTGCCACATTCCATTTACCCGGCAGGCTATCATTGCAACCCAAAAGACCCCTTGCCTTTTGCAGGCATGGCTTCGCAAAAAAACAGCATTAACTTTTACCACATGGGAATTTATGCAGACCCCAAAATGCTTACATGGTTTACTGATGAATATGCAAAAACCGGGCTGGGGAAATTAGATATGGGCAAAAGCTGCATGCGGTTTAAAAAGCCGGAAAATATACCCTATAAATTAATTGGCGAACTTTGCAGTAAAATAACTGTACAAAAATGGATTGAAATGTATGAAAAGAATCTAAAGCGATAAAGTAAGTATAAAAAAGTCCGGAACCTCTCCCGGACTTTTTTAAAAACTGTTTTATTTTTTCTTCTTAAAAGTACCTTCCATAAACTTCATTTCTTTTCCATCCATACCGGCACCATACATGGTCATTGTATAAGTGTTGTCATCAATCATTTTCATTTCTTCCCGTATATCAGTGTCTTTACCGGTCATTGGGTCGGTTTGATGGCCTTTCAGGTTTAGTGTTTTTGTGGCTTCATCATATGTGCCACTCATGTGTACTATACCTGTTCCCATATTATCCATCCAGGTACTGGTAAACATCTTCTTTGCATTGTCATAACCCATTGTGCTCATGCCTTCAAACGGCTGCCCCATCATGGTACCGGTAAATTTTCCGATAACATACCTGCGCCCATGGCAGAGCTTTGTACGTTTGTGGATTTAGATTTCATAGGTGGTGCATCGGGTGCCATCCAGCTACTTACTTCGGCTTCCCAGGTGCCGTTTGTTTTTTCCATCCATTTGTGCATATCGCCGGGTGTGGCAAATTCCTGCCAGGCTTTCATCATAGCGGCGCTATCGGGCATAGCAACAGGCGCACCTTTGGCAACCGGTTGTTCTATTGTTGAAGAATCTGTTTTAGGTGCATCTGCTTTTTCACTATTATTATTGCATGAAAAAAATAGGATGGAGGTGGCACAAAGTGCAATGGTTAAATGGTTCATTTTTAATTATTTTTCTACAAAGTACAATTTGCTTTTTAATTGTGCAACAAAAAATGATGAATGTAAGCGGCCTGTTAAACAAGCTCTTTAAGCACATTGTCAATTCTCATTTTCAAATCTTCATAGGTTGTAAAACCACGGGCAACCATAACAAATTTTGTTTCGCCGGTTTGTATAAAAGCAGTTGGGTAACCATTTACCTGTAATTGTTTCATCAAAGCAAATTCGTAGTGGGCCATTTCCTTATATTCAGCGTCGTTGAGTTTGCTATAAAAAGCTTCGGGTTGTAAATTGTATTTATCAAGCAGGTGGCGGTAGGCTTCATCATCAACCAGATCACGCCCTTCGTAATTTAATGCGTATTGCAGATCGGTTGCAAACTCCAGTTGCCTTTCGGGATAATATTCTTTTAAAATGCACAAGGCAATAGCCGCTTTTTCTGAGTTCATCACCCAATCGCTTTTATCGGGGTTGTTGATATGCCACAAATAATCTTCGCCAAATTTTATACCGCTTAATTCCTCAACTTTTTTGTAAGCAGTTTGAATATACGGACCAATTTTTTCAATAGGCACAACTTCGTCACCAGTCATCATGCCGCCGCTGAGTACTTCAATTTCCAGCACATCCTTATAATCTTCAGCAATTTTTTTTATAACCGGGCTAAAGCCATAGCACCAGCCGCAGTAAGCATCGTAACAATAAATAATAGCAGGTTTCATTTTGCAAAGATAGGTACTACCTAAAAAGGGTATTGCATTTTTAAATAGAGATGAGTACATTTAAGTTCACCCAAAAACCTGCACATGCGTATAGCAACTTTTAACACCGAAAATTTATTTACCAGGGCCAAAGTTTTAAACTTTAAAGACAATACCGAAGGTGATAAAATTTTAAGAAAAATTGCCGATCTGCAGGCCGAGCTTGATAAAACAGTTTATGATAAAGCAAAAATCCTGTCGCTTTACAATGAGCTAAAAGAGTACATAGAAATTTCTGAAGAAAGAGGCAAGCTGTTTAAAAGAAAACTTTCGGCCATTAAAGGCGTAGCCGCAAATGGTGTTGATGACTGGGATGGCAGCATACAATTTAAAAGGGCAAAATTTTCTGATACCACCCGGCTTAATACCGCCAGGGTTTTAAAAGCATTAAAGGCCGATGTGCAATGCCTGGTTGAAGTGGAGAGCCGTGATACGATAAACAGTTTCAGCAGTGATATGCTGGGCAATCAAAAATTCCCTTATAATATTTTGATTGATGGAAATGATCCAAGGGGAATTGATGTTGGAATACTTTCACGCTTTCCGATTAAGAATTTACGCACCAACATTTTTACTAAAGAAAAACCTGCAAGTAAATCTTTTATTTTTAGCAGAGATTGCCTGGAAGTAGAACTGGAAATTGCAGCAGGTAAATCGTTGTATATTTTATGCAACCATTTTAAAAGTAAAGGTTACAGCGCATCGCAGGCCACTTCCGATGCCAGGCGTAGGTTACAGGCAAATGCCGTAAAAGATATTTTAAAAAACAGGTACAATTTAAAAACAGATATGGTAGTTGTGCTGGGTGATTTTAATGATACACCCGACTCAAAACCGTTGAAAGATTTACTGGCTGTGCCCAACCTTTTTGATGTGTTGCAATTGAAGTTTGGCAACGATATTGAAAAAACCTACACCTACTTTTTCAAGAAAAAATTACAGATAGATTTTATTTTGGTGAGCAAACCTTTAAAAGATATTTTTAAAGATGCCGGTGTAGAAAGAAGAGGCATGTTTGAATTAGACAACCTCAGCGGCGGTGCCGAAAAAAGATTTGATACAGTAACGGCGGCTTCCAATGCAGCATCGGATCATGCGGCGGTGTGGGCAGATTTTAATTTGTAAAATGATAGAGTGAGTCATCCGCCGCGAAGGATGGCTCGCCCTTAATGCGCCTCCAGCCAATTATCTCCCATACCCAATTCTGCATCAGTAGGTACATCATTGGGCAATGCCAGCGCCGTTTGCATGCAATGTAAAATGATAGGTTTAATTATTTCAATTTCAGCTTTATGTGCATCAAAAACCAATTCATCATGCACCTGTAAAAGCATTTTGCTTTTAAAATTATGTTTGCTGAACTCCGCATGAATTTTTATCATCGCAAGTTTTATCATATCGGCTGCACTGCCTTGTATAGGCGAGTTGATGGCATTGCGCTCTGCAAAAGCACGAACGGTAAAGTTGGCGCTGCCAATATCTTTAAGCCAACGCTTGCGGCCCATCAGTGTTTCTACATATCCATTTTCCTGTGCAAAATGAATGGTATCATCCATGTATTTTTGAATGTTGGGGAATTGCTTTTTGTAATTGTCAATAATTTCTTTTGCTTCGGTGCGACTGATGCTTAAATTTTCTGCCAAACCAAATGCACCCTGGCCATAAATAATTCCAAAGTTTACACTCTTGGCTTTGTAACGCATTTCTTTGGTTACGTCTTTTTCATCTACATTAAAAACTTTTGCAGCGGTGGCATTGTGAATATCCTTGCCGGTTTTAAAAGCCTCACACATATTTACATCGCCGCTGATGGCAGCCACAATGCGCAATTCAATTTGTGAGTAATCGGCAGAAATTAAAACATGATCTTTATCACGTGGAATAAATGCTTTACGAATTTCTCTCCCTCTTTCAGTACGGATAGGGATATTTTGCAGATTTGGATTATTGCTGCTTAGCCTGCCGGTAACCGCAACTGCCTGCGCATACGATGTATGCACCCTACCGGTTTTTTTATTTATCATCAGCGGCAGTGCATCTACATAGGTTGATTTTAGTTTTGTAAACTCCCGAAAAACTAAAATGTTATCTACAATTTTATTATTAGCAGCCAGTTTTAATAAAACATCTTCACCGGTTGCATATTGCCCGGTCTTTGTTTTTTTTGCTTTAGGGTCAATCTGCATTTTATCAAACAACACTTCGCCCAGTTGTTTTGGCGATGCTAAATTAAACCTAACACCGGCTTGTTTGTAAACAGATTCTTCTGCAGCTTTGGCTTCTTTCTCCAGCTCTTTGGAGTAGTCATTTAAAAAACCTTCATCAATGCGTATCCCCTCAAACTCCATGGCAGCAAGCACTTTCACCAACGGGTTCTCCACTTCGTAAAAAACCTTTTCTACTTCCCGTTCTTTTAATTTAGGTAGAAGTACAGTTTTTAATTGTAGTGTAATATCAGCATCTTCAGCAGCATACTCTTTTATTTTTTCAGGTTCTATATCTCTCATACTTCCCTGTCCCTTCCCTTTCTTGCCGATCAGCTCTTCAATATGTACAGGCTCGTAACCCAAAAATTTTTCACTCAATGCATCCATGCCGTTTTTGCCATCGGGTTCAATTACATAATGTGCAAGCATACTGTCGAAAGTATTGCCGGCAATTTCAAAGCCCTGCCATTTTAATATCAGCATATCGTATTTAATGTTGTGGCCAATCCAGGTTTTGGACGCATCATTAAAAAGTGGTTTAAAAAACTGTAACCTGCGTGACGTTTCTTTTTCATCAGCCGGGCAAAAAACATAAAACCCTTCTCCTGCTTTTACAGAAAAACTCATGCCTACAATTTCTGCTTCGTTGGCATCAATGCCGGTGGTTTCGGTATCAAAACAAATTTCATCAAAGGCTGATAAATATTTTACAAGGTCGTTTATTTCAGCATCGGTTTGCACGAGGGAATATTCGTGTGCAGTGTTGTTGATGTTTTTCTCGGCAGGGCTGCTTACATCCGAACCGCCGGCAGGGTTTGCAACCGCTGTCGGGGTTTCAGGCTGCTCAATAATATTTCCAAACAAATCCATTTGGGCAGTGGCTGCTTTTTTAGGCTTGGCTTCTGCTGTACCATTCCATGCTTCGGTTGCTCCATCAACGTCTTCGCCTAAAATTCTTTTGCCGAGGGTTTTAAATTCAAGCTCCTCAAAAATCTGTTTTAACGCAGGCTTATCCATCTCCTTTATTAAAAAATTTTCTTCATGAAATTCAACCGGCACATTTAAAATAATGGTGGCTAATTTTTTACTCATGATGGCGTTCTCTTTTCCTGCCCGTATCTTTTCTCCCAATGAACCTTTTATATTATCTGCATTAGCCAAAATATTTTCAAGCGTACCATATTCTTTCAGCAATTTGGCGGCAGTTTTTTCACCCACACCTTTTATACCGGGGATATTATCTACTGCATCGCCCATCAGGCCAAGCATATCAATAACCTGGTCCACATTGGCTATATCCCATTTTTCGCAAATTTCTTTTGGGCCCAGTATTTCAAACTTACCGCCTTGGTATGGCGGTTTATAAATTTTAATATTTTCAGAAACCAGTTGCCCATAATCCTTATCAGGTGTAACCATATACACTTCGTAACCTTCCTTCTCCGCCATTTTTGCAAGGGCACCAATTACATCATCGGCTTCGTATCCATCAATGGCTATTACGGGTATGTTGAGGCCTTCTATAATTCTTTTTATATCCGGCACAGCCGATGAAATATCTTCCGGCGTTTCCTGGCGGTTGGCTTTGTAATCGGCAAAGTCGGTATGGCGCTCGGTTGGCGCATGTGTATCAAAACACACGGCCATGTGCGAGGGGTTTTGATTTTTTATTAACTCCAGAATCGTATTTGTAAAACCAAACTGGGCGTTGGTATTACGGCCCTTGCTGGTAATGCGTGGGTTGCGTATGAGTGCATAATAGGCACGAAAAACCAATGCATAAGCATCTAACAGAAATAATTTTTTTGACATGCCCTAAAAGTAAAACAATTGTTGATGCTAATCAACAACATCTAAAAAACCCAAATCAATATTGCATTAATTATTGGAGTGTCAGGCTTGACAGCTTTTTAAATTGAAACATAAAAGCATTAAAAACTCAAAAGCCGTTCCCTGGCAGAAACAGCTTTTTAAGTTCATTAAACTCAAATAAACAAAAACTAACTTTCTTTATATCATAAACTGGTTATCTGCAACCAGCCGCCCGATGGATTTTTTGTGTTTTGAAAACTAAGGCCCGTATTGCTGATGCTGGAAATGGTCCAGTAATCGCTAAGCCTGGCCAGGGCAGCATCATTTGTATTAAGGCTGATGGTTAATTTTTTTGAAATATCATCTTCGGCCCAGTTACCGGTAATTTGCTCGCCGTTTTTTAAAGCAATTACTTTTCCGGTTGGCTCAAATGTAAGGGTGCAACCATCAAAGGCTGTTGTATTATCGTTTTGCGATTCTATAAACAGATTTACCTTCCAGGTGCCATTGGTAATATGGGGAGTTGCCGAAACTGCCGTTGTATATTTATTGATGCTGGTGCATGCAGCAAAATATAGAATTACCGAACACTTAATGGCGAATAAAAGAATTGGCTTTTTCATATTATCAGGGATATTGGTTCCTGTATAACAGAAAAAGACTGCAGGTTATTGTGTTTACGGTGCAGAAAATCAGAACCGGGTTTCAAAATAAACCGGTAACATGGCCCTCCAGGTTGGCCAGTCGTGCTTCCAGTCTTCGCCCCAAACATCCAACTCGTAATTAATGCCTTTGCTGTAAAGCAGGCCTGCAAAGGTTTTGCTAGCATTGGGATCTTCGTAGGCACCGCTGCCAGTTAAAATGTGCAGGTGATGGCTTTTACGTATTTGTTCCAGCATGCCATGATCTTCCAGATTGCGGATATAATGCATGGGACTGTTGTAATAAACCTGCTCATCAAAATAACCATCGGTATATTCAGTAAGATCGTACACGCCGCTCATGGCAATAACGCCGTTGATAAGATCAGGACGTTTTAAAAACAGGTTCATGCTATGCAATGCACCAAAAGAGGCTCCGCAGGTAATAATTTCAGTTTCGTTTGATGTGTTATGTTTTATAAAAGGAACTACTTCGTTGTAAACATACTCGTTAAACTGGTTTTGGCGTATGGCTTTATGTTCGCCAAGCATTTCTTTATTAAGCCAGCTTTCGTTATTAATGCTGTTTATAGAGAACACTTTTATTTTACCACTATTGATGTACGGGGCCAGTGTTTCCATCATTTGAAAACGCTCATACTCCAGGTAATCGGCTGCAGCGGTAGGTACCAGTAAAATGGCTGTGCCATAATCGCCATAGGTAACAATGGGCATTTCTGTTTGCAGGGCCGGGCTAAACCAACTGTTTAATTCTTTCTTCATGCTGATGGTAAAATTTAAAAGCAAAAATTAGTAATGGAGAATTATTTAAAATAAAAATACGGCTTTTAGCTTTTGAGCAGCCTTAATTGTTATTATTTTTTTGGTTTATTTAAAATTATGTAGGTTTACGGCGTAATTTTACGCCACTGTATTACTTAATCTAAACTACTACTCAATGATTAAAAACTTTACCCTTATAGCATTATCATGCTTTGTAATGCTATGTATTAATTCATGCACCAAAGAAGTTGGAAGTCTGGAAGCAGGGCCAGTATCTTCCTACACATTTACTGGTGCACCTGGCGCTTGTGCAACCCCTGTTATTGCGGGTATTTATGCCATTGCCCGGCAAATGGACAATACCAATACCCTTACCCTTACTGTAAATGTTACTGTAAAAGGTACATACAGTGTACAAACCAACGCAGCCAACGGCGTTTATTTTGAAGCTGGCGGAAAATTTACAACTACCGGCCCGCAAAGCATTATACTTTATGGAAGGGGCATACCGGTTAAAGCCGGTAACTTTTCTTATAGCATGCTTAAAAATAGTTCTTGCAATTTTAGTGTAAACTTTCTGGCAAACGCACCGGCGGCAGTGTTTACGTATGCAGGTGCACCAGCCTGTACCGCACCTGTAATAAGTGGCTCTTACGCAACTGGTGTTGCGCTTGGTGCTGCTAATTATGTAGATGTGGCGATAAACGTAACATCGCTTGGCACTTATTCAATTACTACCAATACTGCAGATGATATTTTCTTTTCTGCCAGCGGCATATTTTCAGCAACCGGCCCCAAAACGATACGCTTAGCAGGAATTGGTACACCTGCAGCATCAGGTACTTTTGCATTTACACCATCGGGCGGCGGCTGCCCTTTTAATATAAATGTAACCAACGGCGGCGGTACTTCTATTTATAGCTTAGATTGTTCAGGCGCTGTAATTACAGGAACATATACAGTAGGCGCACCATTAAATGCCAGCAATACAGTTACCATTAAAGCAAATGTTACGGTAGCAGGTACTTACAGCCTCAGTACCAGTGCAAACGGAATGACCTTTGCAGCCAGCGGTACATTTGCTGTTGGAAATGGACAGAACATTGTTTTAACCGGTACAGGTTCACCGGCAGCACCAGGGCCCAGCAATTTTGCTATAGCAGGAGGATGTTCTTTCTCTATAAATGCAGTTGCACCGCCACCGGCAACATACACCTTAACATGTAATGGCACATCAGTGGCAGGTTCTTATGTAGTTGGTTCTATTTTAACTGCAACGAACAGGGTAGATGTAGAAGTAGATGTGACCATAGCGGGTGGATATACTATTACATCAACTACAGTAAATGGTATGACTTTTTCTAAAACAGGGGTGTTTGGTAGTACAGGTATTCAAATGGTAACATTGCAAGGTAATGGTACGCCTACCGGCACTGCTGGTACAAGTAGTTTCACCGTAGGTACAGCAGCCTGCCCTTTTACTGTAAACGTTACTGCCCCAACAGGCCCTACAAGCCCTTGTACTGGCCTTACTATTAATAAATTTACAATTGCCGGGCAGTATAGTGTATCAGGCACTCCAATAGGATTTGATATTGGGACGGGATACCAGATCTCAATTCAAGAAGGATTTATATCGGTGGAAGTAACATTCCCCGGAAGCACCCCACCCGCCATTGGTACTTACAATGTAGGGACAGTAACAATACATTCATTAAATGGTAGAGACTGGAATGGCGTAAGTGGGACTATATATGTTACTAGTAACAGTATAGAATTTTGTAATGTTAATATTCGTGGTACTTCTTTCATACCTGGACAAGGAAATATTAACTCAACATGTGAATTGAAAATGCAATAATTTTATTTATGAATAAAGTGTTTATATATCCTAACGGCAGCCAGAAAATCTGGCTGCCGTTTTTAAATTTGTTTATGGTAAGATAATCAAGTTATTTTCTTACAACACCCCCTCCTTAATCTCCGTCCACAATTCTCTATAACATTTTGCTGCATAACTACTGTTGGCAAACTCCATAATGGGTGCTTTGTGTATGCCCATTTTTTCTACATCGCTTAAGTAAGGTATGTAGTTTTGAAAAAAGCGTTTGTCTTTATACAGCTCTTCCATAATTTCGTTGTGCAGATTTTTGCGCAGATCTGTCATGGTAAAAAAGCACATCATCTTTTTAATATCCAGGTCTTTTTCTTTAAAATAATCTTTTACCATATTGTATGTGCGGATGGATAGTGTGGTTGGTATAACCGGCATCAGCACTATATCTGCGGCGTTAAAAATGTTTTCGCTTAATGCACTAAACCCGGGCGGGCAATCAATAAAAACAAAATCATATTCCTTGTCTAACTGTTTTAACACACTTTTGAGGCGGTTTTTATTTCCCTTCATTTCATCCTGCATAATTTCAAAACTTTTGCTGCTGTTATCGGCAGGTATTACATCCAGCAGTTCAAAATCGGTACTGAGGATGGCGTTTTCCAGGTCGGCATCTTTGGTAACTAACTTTTTAATGCCGGGGTGTGTTTTGGGTTTGGCCTTGTAATAAAAAGAGGAGGAACCTTGCGGGTCAATATCCCACAACAGGGTTTTATAACCATCGGCGGCAGCCAGGTAAGCCAGGTTAACACAACTGGCGGTTTTACCAACACCACCTTTTAAATTGTAAAGAGCAATCGTTGTCATAAAATGTTGATTTTAATGATAAGGAGGGTTAAGATAGCAATTTTTTTAAAGAATTGTGTACCTTTTTGCGGCTAAGTCACAAGGGTAATGCAATTAAGCAAAGGTTTTGCTCAATGAGTATTGATAATTGAACATTGATTGTTGAGCGTTTGTATTTATTGCTGATCGAAAAAATATTCAATATTCAATGTTCAATTTTCATTGGCAGTATCTTTTCGACTTTAAAATGATTTCATGTACAAATTGTGGCTATTCTTATATCGAGATGATGAAAAATAAAAAAAAAGCGACATGATTTAGATTCACCCTTTCATGCCCTCCAACTCCTTCTGCAGCCTGAACATTTCATCCCTCAATTTTGCAGCTTCCATAAAGTCCATATCCTTGGCGGCTTTGGTCATGTCTTTTTTTGTTTTGGCAATGGCTTTTTCTATTTGGGGTATGGTGTTATAAATGGCTTGGTCTTCTGCAGCTATATTTACCAGCTCGCCATCGGGCGCCAATGAGTAAGGGTTTGATGGGTCGTAGCCTTTAACATCAAGCACCGAGCCTTGTGCAAAAATTTGTTCGGTACTTTTTTTAATGGTTGTTGGAGTAATGTTGTGTTCAATGTTGAATGCAACCTGTTTCTCCCGGCGGCGGTTGGTTTCATCAATAGTGCGTTGCATGCTTTCGGTCATTTTATCAGCATAAAAAATTACCAATCCATCTACATTACGGGCGGCACGGCCGGCTGTTTGGGTAAGGCTTTTTTCGTTACGTAAAAAACCTTCCTTGTCTGCATCTAAAATGGCAACCAAAGACACTTCAGGCAAATCCAATCCTTCTCTTAATAAATTTACACCCACCAACACATCAATTACACCAAGGCGCAACTCTCGGAGTATTTCAATCCTTTCCAAGGTATCAACTTCGCTGTGTATGTATTTGCTTTTTATGTTTATACGGTGCAGGTATTTATCCATTTCCTCAGCCATGCGTTTGGTAAGCGTGGTAACCAAAACCCGGTCGCCCTTTTTAATACGCTTATCAATTTCATCCAGCAAATCATCAATCTGGTTAATGGATGGGCGAACTTCAATGGGCGGATCTAATAAACCCGTTGGCCTAACCACCTGCTCAGTTACAATGCCTTCGCATTTTTCAAGTTCGTACTGGCTGGGCGTTGCCGAAACATAAATGGTTTGGTTCAGCAAACTTTCAAACTCATTAAAATTAAGCGGTCGGTTATCCAATGCCGAAGGCAAACGAAAACCATAATCAACCAACACTAATTTCCGGCTTCTATCACCGCCATACATGCCACTTACCTGTGGTATGGTTTGGTGGCTCTCATCTATAAAACATAAAAAATCTTTGGGAAAATAATCAAGCAAACAGAAGGGTCTGGTGCCGGGTTTTCTTCTATCAAAAAAACGGGAATAGTTTTCAATACCATTGCAATAACCCAGTTCCCGTATCATTTCTAAATCATAATTCACTCTTTCGCTGATGCGTTGCGCCTCAATATATTTGCCGCTGTTTTTGTAATACAATTCCTGTGCACCCACTTCATCCTGTATCTCATGTATAACCTGTTGCAGCATATCTTTGGGTGTTACATATAAATTAGCGGGGAAGATGGCTGCATTATCTACACTGCTGATACGCTTGCCACTGCTGAGTTCCAGCGTTTCAATGGTTTCAATTTCATCGCCAAAAAAAGTAATGCGGTAACCAAAATCAACATACGGTAAATTAATATCAATGGTATCGCCCTTAACCCGGAACGTTCCCCTGGTAAAATCACCTTCGCTTCGGTGGTACAAAGAATTTACCAGCGCATGTAAAAATCCCTGGCGGCTAATTATCTGCCCCTGTTGAATGCGGATAATGCCGTTTTCGTAATCGGTTGGGTTGCCCATACCGTAAATACAACTTACGCTGGCAACAATAATGATGTCTCTTCGTCCGCTAAGCAATTGTGCAGTTGCCTGCAGGCGAAGCTTATCCAGTTCTTCATTAATGCTTAAATCTTTTTCGATGTAAGTATTGCTTACGGGCATGTAAGCCTCGGGCTGATAATAATCGTAGTAACTAACAAAATACCCAACTGCATTATCGGGAAAAAACTGTTTAAACTCACCGTACAATTGCGCCACCAATGTTTTGTTATGGGTGATTACGAGCGTTGGCTTTTGTGTATTCTGTATCACATTGGCCATGGTATAAGTTTTACCGCTGCCGGTAACACCCAGCAATGTTTGAAATCGTTCTCCATTTAAAACTCCATCCGTTAACTGGCGGATGGCTTGCGGCTGATCGCCAGCGGGGGAATATGGTGCATTGAGTTGAAAAGGCATGATTACAGAAATGCAATTTACAAAAGGTTGGCGAAGGGTTACCAACCTTATTTTATTTTATCCAAAGCATTTTTTCTTATAAACCACGCAATGGTAAATGATGGGATGACATCAGTAAAAGGTATGATCTCTTCCAGAAAATTAAGCACACCACCTATCATACCAAAGCGGCCACCAAATAAAGTAAAAAATAAATAACCGGAAATGGGTGCCCAAACTACATCGGTAAATTCTGTAAGGCCGGGAATTATATAACTGGTCATACCTATTACATCAAGTATAATGCAAAGGGCAATGTTTGGTAAGGCGGGTTTGGGTTGAGTCATATTTAAAACGAAGAGTCAAGTTTTTTGTTAAAGATTATTTCACATACTTTTTTACAGGCATTTCTGCAGATGCCATTTCAACCATCATATTCACTTCATTAACCAATGCATCATCATTACCGCCAAAACCAACACTTTTAAAACGGATGTTGCCGGTTTTATCAATTACAAATTTTGTAGGTATTCCCTGAACCTTAAAATCTGCTACAACTTTGTTTTCATCATCTAGCAATACATGAAAAGGGTAGTTGTTCTTTTTCATAAAATCGGCAGCATTCTCTTTCATTTTTTCGGGAGCTTCCCAGGTATCAACAAATACAAAAGCAACATCCTTTCCCTGTAATTTATCCTGTGCTGTTTTCATGGCCGGCATTGATGCAATACAGGGGCCGCACCAGGTTGCCCAAAAATCTACTATCACCACTTTGCCTTTTAAGCTAACAAGACTTACATCATTACCATCAAGGTCTTTTAAATTAAATTTTGGTGCCTCTTCATTGATCATAGTTTTAGCCAGGTCTGCTCTCTTTTTTTCTTTGGCAGCCATTTCAAGTTTTGCTAAGTATGCATCATAACCTTTATCCGATTTTACTTCTGCTACATATAACTCTTTTAATAAAGCTTTTGTTTTTGATGAAGCAGTACCAACTTTTACAAGTTTTTCAATTTCTTTTTTAGCTGTAGCAGCCGGCATAACTTTTACAAGCAACTGTGTGTAGCGCTCATTGTATTCGGCATTTTTAAATTTATTTACATCCCCTGCTGCTTCTTTTGCATATTGAAAGCCATTTTTATAATCGCCAAGTTCATACAGTATCAACGAATAAGTATCCGCAAACATGCCATAAGTATATTTTCGTTCTTTATCCCAGTCTTTTTTTGTTTCGTAATCCGGCTTTTTTTCTGTTGGATTCGTCATTTCCTTTTTAGCCCAGGTTGTGGCTTCTAAGCTCATAGCTTTTGCCTGCTTTAAATTTTCTTTTGCCAATGCCATATTCCAGGACAGGTCGTTATAAAAACCTGCTTTATCAACCAATGGCAGATCTTTGACCCAGGTGCTAAAAGCATCAAAGTTTTTTTCTTTGTGGTAGGCAGAAGCAACGGCACCCTTAAAAAAATTAATGGTTGATTTATCTGTTTCAGTGGGTGGATAGTTTTTTATGTAGGTTTCAAAGGCAGTTCTTTTTTCATCCGCAGTTTTGGCTTTATTTATAGCAGAGAACATTTCATTTTTTTTCCAGGAACCATTGGGATATTTTTCTTTAAAAATTGCTAAAAAAGAATCGGAAGTGTTTTTCATCTTTAAGCGGCTATACCATTGCGTTAAAGTAGCATAATCTGTTTCTTTAATATCCGGCTTATTTGCCAGGTTTTTTAAAATTGTAAAGATTGCAAGTTCTTCCCCATCTTTCTTTTTTGCGGTGTTTACTGCAAATAAATAATCAGAAAAATAATCCATATCATTCTTAGCTCCGGGATTTAGCTTTAACCCTTCTTCAAAAATTGCAACGGTTTTATCTGTAACTGTTTTCATCCCAAACAACCGTTCGCCATAACCA
>JAYURR010000129.1:0-11973 GCA_043756605.1 Chitinophagaceae bacterium | reverse complement strand
GGAGAGCTAGGGATTCGAACCCCAGGACCTGTAACAGTCAACAGTTTTCAAGACTGCCGCAATCGACCACTCTGCCAGCTCTCCGCGGCAAAAATACGGGTAGAAAAACTTTAACCCAAAAAAAAATGATATTCGGGGTAATTTTATTTCAATAATTATAAAAAACAAAACAAAAACCCACAGCAGAGCGGGTTTTTGGTAAAAATTAAATGCTGTGTTATTGCTTTATCATCTTCTCAGAATAAACTTTATCTCCTGAGTTTAATTTTATAAAATAAATGCCCGATCCGCTGTCTGACAGATTAAAATCTGTTAGTTTTTCATTGATGATTATTTTTTCTGCAACTTTACCTCCTTTTGAATCTGTAATAGTAATGGTGCCCGAGGTTTGTTCATCAAATGCTACCTGAAATATTCCGTTTGATGGATTTGGAGTAACCTTAAAAACTGATTTATCATTGGGGTTAACCTGTACAGGTTGCTCTTTAATCATCGCTCTTATATAATCTTTCATTTCTTCTGTTAAATTATACTGTTGTGGCGTAGTAAACCCAAAGTAGCCGGTGATCTGGTACATCCATTTATCAGCATAACAACTATTGCAGCATGATGGGATTGACAATCCGATTAAATAAAGTTTATTGGCTGCAAAATTATAACCGGGGAATGTAGTTGTTAACGCCCATGGGCCAACCGGTAGTGCTGTTTGATTATTGTAGCCTGCTAAATTGGTTGACCATGCATTTGTACCTGGCACCATCGGAAACCCAGCAGCAGCCGTAACTTCATAAACAAACCATTGATAATTAAACGCATTTTGTGTACCACAGCCCGTAGTAAGTAAAACATCATCAGATGTGGCAATGCTGTTGATAGAAGCAATAATTTGCGTGGGTGTTCCCTGGTGCTGTACAGTTAAGGTAGAGGGCTGATCTAATTTTTTCTGTAAAGAAATATCATCAAGTGCCAGATCATTACCATCGCCAATACCATCTTCAAGTAAAAAAATCCGCACCCTTAACTGTTGCCCTGTGGCTTTTATACATCCGCCTATCTGCATCCAGTTGCAGAGGCCGGGTGGTATATTTATGGTTTGATAAGCTGAGCTTCCCGTCGTCCAGGTACCGCCTGTTATTACAACCCGTATTTGTGGCTTGATATCAAAAGCACACTGGGCCAGGTTTTTAACGTTAGCACAAAATTTATATTCGCCATTAGGGGTTACTGTTGCGGTTTCATCCCAGATTACAGAATTGGTGCCCGCTGCCTGCATGGTTCTGCCATTTACAGCCAAAAATTTAGCGTTGGTACCATTGATACATTTGGTATGATCTTCTACAAGCCATTGTGGACTAATTGCAGAAGCCTGCGCACTATTTACAATGTTATATTGCCTAGGAATAACCGAATTGGCAGCCACAAGTGGCTGATAAGTATAAGATGATGCAAAGCCAACATTACCGGCTTCAAAGTTTCCGTTGTTGAAAAGATTGGTGCCCGTGCAGCAATACACAGTACTATCTTGCACTACCTGCGCAACATTAACGTATCCCGATAAAATAAAAGCTGCAAGCTGATCAATGAATACAACCTTTGCTCTTATTTTCCATGTACCTGGTGCCGGACTTGCTACCGTATTTGTAATAGGGAAACTTAAAAAATAATTACTTCCGGGATGAGATACTGATAATAAAATAGCAGGGCCGGTTGGTGGAATTAACTCCAGAGAAGTTAAACCATCATCATAAGCAACACTAAAATTGCAACTGAATGAACTTGTACCAGGTGCAATTGTAAAGTCTCTTTCAAATGTATAATTACCCGGTGTTTCGCCACCATTGTTGCAGCTTACATTAATCCATTGTGCAAATGTACCTGTAACCGGGGTGGGCTGCCAGAATGGAGAATAAGATGTGGTAATTTTTGCATTTGGAGAAGTAGTAGTGGTAATTTTCCAGTATGGATCAACAAGGCAAACAGTTTGCGGGCCCAATAGTGGCAGGTTAAGCCCCGTACTCACTTTAATTTGTGCAGTTGCTGATATTACTGAACTAAATAAAATCAGCAGTAAAAGTAAATTCTTTTTCATGTTACATAGTTTTTATTCCCCTACTCTTTGATTGGCTTTTCGGGGGCCGCCATTTTGTTATTAATTGTTTAACAATTGTTGAAAACAAAGATTGACAATTGGATATAACAAAAAATCCCTAAATGTAGGGATGACAGTTTGCTCTTACTTTAGCGGGAGTATTTAAGTTTAGCGGGGTTTACTTCAGGTTTTTATAATAGTAAGCAATGGCTTCGCCCAGGGAGGAAATGTGCAGCGTTTCGTAAATGCGTTTTATATGGGTGTTGATGGTACTGTAGCTAACGCCCATCTTATCTGCTATCATTTTATAACTCATCCCTTCGGCTAAATTAGCAAGCACTTGTGTTTTTTTGGGGCTTAAAGGCGATTTGGTTTGATTGCGTTTAAAATGATCGAGCACTTTTTGGGCAATGGCGGGGTTCATGGCAGCACCGCCCTCGTAAACTTCTTCAATAGCCTGCAGAATGCGTTGCGGCTTATCGTTCTTTAAAATGTAGCCGCTGGCACCGTTCTTTATACTGGTAAAAATTTTTTCACTATCATCAAAAGCGGTTTGCATTAACACTTTTACTTCGGGGTGATTAAGTTTTATCAGTTTCAAACCTTCAATACCATTTACACCAGGCATATTAATGTCCATCAGTACCACATCGGGGTAACAGGTTTCAACATCTTGCAACACATTTGTACAGTCAGGTGCTTCGCCCACAAACCTCAAATCGTCGTTAAGGTTTAATAAGGCTTTCAGGCTGTCACGCCTGTCGCTGCTATCATCGTAAATAAAAATGCGTATCGTCATCCTGTAAATTTACCAAACAATTTAGTTAACTGTGGTAACTAAATTAAGCGACAACCGGAATTTGTGCAGTAATGATTGTACCCGCTTGCGGGTTTGAAATTATATCAAATACTCCGTTTAATTCCTGTACTCTTTTACGCATATTGTTTATGCCGTTACCATTAATTTCGGTAACATTAAAACCAGTACCGTTATCTGTAATTTTTAATTGAAGTGTATTTTGTATTAATTGCAAATCAAGAGTTAACCGGTTGGCATTGCTGTATTTTACAGCATTGTTTATGGCTTCTTTGGTAATGAGTACTATGTTTTTTCTTATTGAAATATCATTTACAATTGTATCAATACTTGCATCAATTTTAATTTCGTACACAATATTGGTGGCACTTAAAATTTCGTTGGCAAAGTTTTTTATACGGCTGCTCATGGTCATAAACTCTTCTTTGCCTGGCTTCATGCTCCAGATAATATCGCCTATCTTATCAGCCAGGGCATGTGTTTGTGTTTCAATCTTATCCAATACAATGCTGGCCTGTTCCTTATCATTTTTATGTATAAGTTGATTGGCAACTGCACTGTTTATCTGCAGGCTGCTTAGCGAAGCTCCAATATCATCATGCAGATCGGCAGTAATTTTGCTGCGTTGCTTTTGCAATGCCATTTGCTGCTGAAAAAGTATTTTTTGCCTGGCCAGTTTTCTGCTGTTAATAAACCAGAAAAGCAAGCCGGTTATTATGAGTGCCATGATAAAGAGAAACCATGCTTTGCTGTAAAATGGCGCTGCAATTAAAATGAGTATTGTTTTTTGAACAATTTCTTTATTGGCAAATTTATCGTAGATGCCCAATTGCAGGGTATAATTACCTGGCGACAGACTGTTGAAGAGAATGGTGCTGTTGTTGGGCAGGTATTTCCAGCCACTATCTGTTTCAACGATGCGGTAAATAAGCTGGCGCACATTGGCATTGGCCAGGTCTTTTACAATGGCTTTAATTGAAATGTTATTCTCGGCATACCCCAATTGCATTTTAAGAATATTATCAGCATTACTATCGGGTGAGTAAGGCCTGTTGTTTACAAATATTTCATCAACGTAAACCTGCGGCTTGTAATAAGAGTAAGGCTGCAAAGGCGGTTTAAAATAATTGAAGCCGCTAACGCCTCCAAAAAATAATGTGCCGTCTGTGGTTTTATAAAATGCCCGGTTGTTAAAATCCCAATCCTGTATGCCATCCATTTTATCAAAATTAATAACCTGGAAATTGTTTGCATTTATACTGCTAAGCCCCCGCTGATGACTGCAATAAGCATTGCCCTCGTCATCTAATAACAGGCCATAAATATAAGTGCCTGCTAAACCATTATTAGCATCAAATTTTTTTATTTCCTTAAAATTTTTATCAAATAAATAAACGCCTTTATTGGTACCTATCCAATAACGCTCCCGTATCCTGTCTTCCTGCATGTAAAAAGACAGAACGCCAGGCAATATTTTTTGCAGCTCCTGTAAACTGTTATCGGGCAATACTTTTACCAGCAACATATCATTAGTTAAATAACTTATTGCAATTCTGTTGTTGCTTAAAACATTTATTTTAAATGGATTAAGTTGAGGAAGCTCATTTATTTTTTCTAATGATTTTGATTGAATATTCAGCCAGAATAATCCCTTTTCAAATGAGCAGATTACCCTGCCATCTGGCAATACCTGCATATCTTTTTGCTGTCCCTGTATTTCAATATTGGTTGGTTCAAAAATCAAATCTAATTTTTGCTGCTGGTTATAAAAAAATATTTTCCTTAACTGAAAACTGGAGTTATACTTTTCTTCAAAAAACCAAAGACCTTTTCTTACAGTATCGGTGCAAAAGCGAAGTAATCCATCAGTGGTAAAGTTTGGCAGGTAGCTGAGTTTTTTTGTTAGTTTATCCTGCACAACATCATTATGTGTAATTACATTGCCGTTTGGCAACTCACCAAAACTGTTAATGCCGTTTCCTAAATGAAAACTATCGGCAAATGCAGCGGGTTCTTTATTTATAAATTTTGGATGAAAATCAAAAATTGTAAGCCCGTGCACATCATCACAAATCCATAAGCGGTTACTTTTATCAAATGAAAAATTAAAGCACCGTTTAAACCGATCACTCCGTTCAGCTTCGAGCCATATAACTTTTTTGTAGTCTTTTGAAGTAAATGTAATACCCTGTTCTCCATTAAAAGCAATGAAGTTGGCATTGCTGGTTATACTTTTTACAATACCGGGTTTTTTATTACTCAATATCTTTATTTCAGCAATCTTACCGGTTTCAATATTGTATTCTAAAATACTGTTTATTGTACCGCAAATAATCCTGTTATCATCATAACAACTGGAAAAAAATGTGGTTTTGTTTTTCCTAATGTGCTCACTAAGCGGATAAATAGTTTTGCAGTTTTTTATATTAAACCCGGCTAAATTATTGTTGCCTGTTATCCAAACTGTTCCATATTTATCAATAAACGGAAAGTGATAATAAAAAACATTTTCGCTCAAATCATAAATATGCATCGATACCAGCGGATCCAGTGCTGGCCTGGTAATATAGGTTACTGCTTTTGTTTTAACATCGTAAGTAGCCAACTGAAACTGAAGGTTGAAACACCATATTTTTCCATCGTAAAAAGCAAATGGCATTGCAATACTGTCGGTTGCATTGCTAAATATTTTTTGCAGCGAAAATTTATCACTGTTTCGGTGGTAGATATATAAACCCCTTGTACTTCCAATGTAAATATTAGCTTCATTATCCTCGGCAAAACCATAACCCTGTTGCAGATTGGGACAGTTTAAAAAATACCTGTCCAGGTTGTAAACTTTTACCATTTTACCGTCATATCGGTTTACGGCATCATTTCCGGTAAGCCACATAAAGCCCTTGCTATCTTCAAAACGAAAATAATTAGAAGCCTGCGAAAGGCCATCATCAACAGTTAAACCTGAAATAGATACCTGGGAAAAATAATCCTGTGCCGTAATGGAAATTACTAAGCATTGAATGAAAATAAATATGGTGAAATATTTTTTGATTTTAGCAGTTTGAATTCATTTATAGTATTTATAAATATATCAAATTAAATCTGCTTTCTCGTTTTATTTTACAATCACATTCTCCTTATCTTTCACCACCACCAAATCCTTTAACTCAACAGTAATGGGCATTACACCCACCTGCAGCACGGCTTTTTTTCCTTTAATTTCTTTTACAATGCCCACCTGGCGGTTTTGTTTCATCCTTACTTTTACGCCAATTTTAATTTCGCCACCTACTTCTTCAAACTTTTCGTTCATTTTTTTATGCTGTTTTTCGGTAGTAATTTTTTCTTTTTGCTGAAAAAGCAGGGCATGTATCATTTTAACCACTTTATCCTTGTCATCGGTTTTGCGCCACTCAATTACCATGGCTTTCAGGCGGCGTTCCATATCTTTCAGGTAAATGATTTTATCGGCCGCAATATTGTTCTGTAACCGCAACCTTTCCATCTCCTGCTGGTGCTGTTCTTTGTTTAGCGTTTGCTGCATTTCTTTTTTTAATGCTTCATTCTCTTTAAGCAAAATTTTTAAGTCGGCTTTTTCTTTATCAATATGCTGCAAGTCCTGCTCGGTGCGGTTCAGCAATTTATCCAAAGTAAAATGGTCATCGTCAACTAATTTTCTTGCCTTTTCAATCAGTCTTTTTTCAAGCCCTATTCTTTCTGCAATGGAAAAAGTGTAACTGCTGCCAGGCTTGCCAACAACTAATTTATACATCGGTAACAGGTTCTTTTCATCAAACTGCATGGCACCATTTATAATACCGGCCACTTTGTTGGCCATTACTTTTAAGTTGAGGTAATGCGTGGTAACAATGCCAAAGCTGTGTTTAATGGCCAGTTCTTCCATAATTACTTCGGCAAAGGCACCGCCCAGGTTAGGGTCGCTCCCACTACCCAACTCATCAATAAAAAACAAAGTTTTACCATTGGCATTTTCCATAAAATGCTTCATGTTTTTTAAGTGAGATGAATAGGTACTCAACTCAAATTCCAAACTTTGGGTATCGCCGATGTGTATCATTATTTGTTTAAAAATACCCATCTCACTATCCGGGTGAACCGGTACCAGCAGGCCACTCTGCAGCATCAGTTGCAATAAACCAACTGTTTTTAATGTAACCGTTTTGCCACCGGCATTGGGGCCACTTATAACCAGTATCCGTTGTTTTTCGTTTAAAGAAAGATCAACCGGTATGGTTGGCTTTTTGTTTGTTTTATTGTAGAGATAAAGTAACGGATGATAAGCCTGTATCAGTTTTACATGTGCCTTATCCAGCACAACCGGGTAATTGCCATTGTACTCAATGGCAAATTTTGCTTTTGCCCTGATGAAATCAAATTCACCAGCCATGTTTAAATAGCTTTTCAACAGTTCTGCATACATACTCAGATGCTGTGTAAGTTTACGCAGAATTTTATACACTTCTTTTCGCTCTTCATTTTCCAACGAGAAAACTGCGTTGTTAAGTTCGGTAGTTTCTTCCGGCTCAATAAAAGTGGTACGGCGGCTATCGCTTTCGCCATGCAGAATACCTTTTATCATGCGCTTTTGCTCTGCAAAAACTGCCAGCACTCTTCTTCCATTTAAAAAACTTTCTTCAATATCGGCCAGGTAACCTTGTTTGTTTAGTTTACTTACAATGCGGTCGAACACTTTACGCAACTCGTTGCGCTTGCGGTAAAGGCTCATGCGTATTTCGGCCAGTTCCTCACTGGCACTGTCTTTTACCTGCCCGGTTTCGTCAAGTATTTCATCAATCATCTCTACAATAACCTTCTCATAATATGCATCGTGTACAACTTTTGTTAATGCCGGGTAAGCCGTTCGCCGGTCATTATCAAACCAACGAAAAATGTTGTTGGTATTTTCTGCCAGGCTCCTGATTAACAAAAATTGTTCGCCGGTTAAAACTGCACCGGGTATGCCCAGCAACTTTAACTCTTTACTTATATTGTGTGTAAATTCATTGGGAAAAGGCTGACCGTTTTGCAGCAGCAATTTAAACTCATTGCTCTGTTGTAATTCGGTTTGTATAAATTCTTTTTTTGTATGCAGTCTTAGTTGCTCTGCCCTGTGTTTGGCAAATTCGGAACGGCAATGCAGGGCCAGTAAGGTTTTTACCTTTTCATATTCTAACTGCACAAGGGCGGGCTCTGGAAAAAATTTCACTATTTATTATTTTAAAACTGCTAATTTCGGTTAATAATAATCTTTCATGAAAACTTTATTTAGCTGCGTTTTTATTGTTTTGATTTTGGGAGGATGTTTAACAACCAGCAATATGGCCGGAGAATCAAAAGCCAGGCTTCAAACCCACAAAACAATTGCCATTTTACCTTTTGAAGTTCGTTTTGATTTGAGAAATAAAAACCTGAAACAATTCACCGAAAAAGAACTGGCAGAAGTGAGGCATTTTATGGCTACCGGTTTGCAGGAACATTTATATCATTGGCTTATCAGTTACAGTAAAAAGAAACCTTTTACAGTTGAAATTCAGCATATAGATATTACAGATAGTATTTTATCTGAAAGAAAAATCAGGTTTATGGATTTATATAACATGAACAGAACTGAACTTGCCAAAATGTTGCAGGTAGATGCTGTACTTACTGCCAATGTAATTTTTGCGCAACCCAACAGCGAAGCTGCAGCAGTAGCCCTGGAGGCTATTCCCGGCCAGAATTTGTTTGTAAAGCAATTGGTAACGCAGGAAATGAAAACGGAGGTTTTTCTTAACGACAGCATATCGCAAAATACTTTATGGAAGTATGAAACCAAAACGCAAAACAATAGCTATACAAAACAATCAAAGGATCGTAAAAAAGAAAACATTTTATACCCGCTGTTTGAAAACATTGACAAAACGCTGGTAAAAGTGATCAAGCAATTCCCTTATCATAAATAAAATCTCATAACACATTTTGTTTGTTAAACTTTTGTTGCCATAACTTGTTGTACAATCTATGCCATTTACCTTTGCGTAAGTAAATGAAAAAATTACAAACCATGTTAAAGTTTTTACTCATTTCTCTTGTTAGCTTTACGGGCCTTAGTTCCTGTGCACAAAAAGACAACAAATCAATTTCGAAAAAAGATACAAAAATTATGAGCGATACAAATGCTAAATTAGATACTGCCACCTTTGGTACCGGTTGCTTCTGGTGTACAGAAGCCATTTTTCAGCAATTAGAAGGCGTGCAAAAAGTTACCAGCGGTTACAGCGGCGGTAGCGTACCAAACCCAACCTACGAGCAGGTTTGCAGCAAAATAACCGGCCATGCTGAGTGTTTAAACATCATGTACGATCCCAAGAAAATAACTTTTGATGAGCTGCTGGAAGTTTTTTGGCAAACGCACGACCCAACAACGTTAAACCGCCAGGGTGCCGATGTTGGTACGCAATACCGCAGTGTAGTTTTTTATCACAACGAAGAACAAAAAGCCAAGACAGCAAAATACAAGGCAGAACTTGATAAAAGCGGCGCATTTGATAACCCGATTGTAACCAGTCTGGAACCCTTCACTATTTTTTATGCGGCAGAAGCCGAGCATCAGAATTATTACAACAACAACGGCAGCCAGGGTTATTGCCAGTTTGTTATACGCCCCAAGGTTGAAAAATTTGAAAAAGTATTTAAGAGCAAATTAAAAAAGCATTAGGCTAAGAGGACAAAGGAGAAAAGGTGGAATAACACAAAAAAGCAGGATTATCTCCTGCTTTTTTGTGTTAAAATATTTTAGGTGCAAATAAATTTCTTTTAACTCTTTTTCTCTTTTTTTCTCTCAGCCTTTTAATTGGATTTGAAATTAAAAGCATCTTTGATTACCGGTTTCATTTCTTTTTCAGGTATTACTTTTCCTTTATGGCAGGTGTAACAGGTTACAGCCTGTACCTGGGCAGCAGTAACATTTTCATTAAACTGAAAATAATTTTTATTGATGTCCATCGTCATACGCATCATATTGCGGGTGATCTCTTTTTCGGGCTTATCATCCTTCTCCATAATAAGCATTTCACTGTTTTTATCTTTTACATGGCAAAATTTGCAATCTACCTTCAGACTTGCATTAAAACCATCCATTATTTTACCCAGCGAATCGGGCGATATATTTTTAGGCAGTACCTGCAGGTTTTTATATTCTCCGGCAGGCTCTTCAACAGCTGCAATGCCGATAAAAACAAAACCAATTAAAGCCGCAACGGTGAGCAGTTTTTTATATGATCTCATATAACAAGTTTTAAGAGTTTATGCAACTTATGTTTTTTCTATCTGAAATTATGTTACTATGTAGTTAATGGTAAAACCTCTTTTATAATTTTTTTACCCTCCGCAACTCCAGCAGGTTTAAACTATTTGGGTAAAAGTTAATAATGTTTTTATGTACAAGGTGTATCGCCATATCGTACCAAAGCGGTACCACTGGTGCATCGCTGATGATGATGCGATCCATTTGCTGATATAGTTGATAACGAAGTGAATCATTTTTTTCTGATAAAGCTTTTTCGTACAGCAAATCAAAAGCTGCATTTTTATACCGGGTGTAATTGGGCGGTGCCGGATTTTTGCCATAAAAAACACTCAGGTAATTTTCTGCATCGGGGTAATCAGCAATCCAACTGCCTCTAAAAAACGGTGCCTGCGATTTAGATGTCTGTTCCATCAATAAACTTTTTTGTATCACTTCAACCTTTACTTTTATACCAACCTGCAAAAGTTCGTTGGCAATATAACTTCCTAAATCGCCATAAATGGGAATGGTGAGTAATTTTATTTCGGGCAAATTTTTACCTTCGGGATAACCGGCTTCTGCAAGTAACTGCTTTGCTTTAGCCACATCGTAATGATATCCCTGCACAGCAACGGAATCAAAAGAAGGAAGTCCGGCTGGTACAAAACCACTCTCCGCCGCAATGCCAATGCTGTTGCGTAAATACAACATCATTTTTTTACGGTTAAAGCCGTAATTAATTGCCTGCCGTATTTTTTGCAAACGCAATGGCGAATTTTTTACCATTTCATTTTCTCCATCAACCAAAATACCCAAATATTCAATATTGAGGTAAGGATGCTTGTGCAGTTCAATTTTACCTTCCCATATTTTTTTAAGGTTGCCGGTTTTTGTAAGCACTTCATCTTTAAAGGAAGGGTCAATATCATCAATAAAATCTAACCGGTTTTGCTGAAACTCCAAAAACTCGGTTGCCTTGCTGTTAAAGAAAGAAGCTTTGATACCATCTAAATAAGGAAGTTGTTTTCCGGCTTCATCTTTTTCAAAATAAGTTTCATTCTTTTTCAAAATGAGGGCCTGCCCTTCTTCCCAGGCAACAAAGCTAAAAGGACCGCTGCCCACAGGGTGACTGCGAAAATCAGTTTTGTATTTCTCCACTGCTTCTTTGGGAATAATTGAGCAATACTGCATGCTTAAAATGCCGAGTATGGATTGAAAAGGCCCCTGCAGTTTTAATTGAAAAGTGGTGTCATCAATGGCTTTAAATCCATTTACCGAATCAATGCGGTTATTAAATATCCATGCACCCGGACTGGCAACCGTTTTATCAACAATTCTTTTAAAACTATACTCAACATCGTAGGCAGTTAATGGCCGGCCCTTGCCGTTTGTAAAGCAGGCATCATCCGTAAACTGCACATCATTTCTTAAAAAAAAAGTGAAAGTGAGGTTATCATCAGAAATATTCCAATGCCTCGCCAGCGAAGGCTGCATTTGCATATTGCTGTCAATTTCAATCAACGTATTATACAACTGATGCACTACCCACATTACCTGTTTGCTTTTGGCAAATGCGGGATCAAGTGTTGCAAGGCCGCTGCTTTCGTTGTAATGAAAAATCTTTTTATCGGGATGATGATGGTTTTTGCAGGCAAAAGCAAGAATGGATAATGTTATAATTAATAATGGATAATGCCTTAGCTTCATAATTCTGTTTATTCTGCATAAATTTATACAATCAAAAGCACAACGAAGATGTTTAAATTACGAAAAGCTGCT
>JAYURR010000128.1:0-4106 GCA_043756605.1 Chitinophagaceae bacterium | reverse complement strand
TAATTTAACTGCAGAGCAAAAAAAAGAGCTGCTTGCAAAGAATAATAAAACCATTGATCAGGTAGAAAAGCACAAAGATACAGTTGAAGAAAACGCCGCAAAGCCCGATATGATGGAACAAATAATAAGCCTGGCAAAGTGGGGCTTAATATTTTATGGTGTAAAAATTATAGGCGAAACCATCGGCAAAAAAATAAATAAATAATGGCATACTTCCGCAATACAAAAAGAGATCTGATAGATCGTACCGGCAGGCAAAACGCCAATGGTTGCAATACTTATAGTTTGTACAACATTGGCAATACTCGGGTTTTCATTGATGGCATTTTACCATTGCTGCCAGGCGAGCAGTTTGAAGGGCCAAACGAACACCCGGAAATTTTTGATTACAGCGATATTGATGTAAAGTTTGATGATTATCAGTACAACGGGCAAAATCTTACTACTAATATTGATCAACGTTTAATTATTACCAGAAGCTACGTAACCAAAAAAAACGAAACCATTTTACCACCAGTAATTAAATAACCATGGCAGAAGCAACCGAACCAATAAAAATATCGCTGCAGAACGAAGGAGGCTATGCCGCCGCCTATGGTACCAGCGGCGAAACATATATGGGCATTGATAGAAAACAACATCCTAAATGGACAGGATGGCCTCTTATAGATGTATATAAAAGAAGCGTTGGCCCGGTTGGCGAAAAAAAAGTTATTAAAGACGATCGCCTGTTTAAACTCGTTTTCGATTTTTATTATACTAAGTTCTGGCCATCAAGCCAGGCTGGTAAATTAACAAACCAGCAGTTGGCCAATATGTATTTCGATTTTTATTTTCATAAGCCCAGCATTGCACAAGCTGCTTTAATGAAAGCTGCAAACAAAACCAATTTTCAGGAAGCTATAAAAGTGGCCAATGTTTACCCAGCTTCGGTTTACGAAAATTTATTTAAGCTGCGCATTTTGCATTATTCAAACAAATGGATGAACGGAAAAACCAGCACTTACGTAAAAAGTAAAGCCGGTGTGCTGGCTCGTGCAAAAAGATTCGCAGCAACTATCAACACTCAAAATTTTGTATCTGTTTCGGCATGACTGGCCCTGGGGGCTTTATTAGTAAAAGTTTTTAAAAAATAATAATGGCTACAGATTTAACGCATGTAAATAAAATGGTGATGTTGGCTAAAACCTATGGCTTTGTTGTTACCAGCACCACCGGTGGCCAGCACAACAGCGGCAGTTTGCATGCGCGTGGCCTGGCTGTTGATGTTAGAACACGGGATAAAAAACCCGATGAGGTTAACATGTTTATAAAAGAAGTTGAACGCCAGGGTTACCGGGTACGTGATGAGCGTATAAAACCTGGAGGCCAAAAAGTGTGGAGCGGCCCTCACCTGCATATTGAAGTAAAAACAATTTTAAAAACTGCAGGTAAAGTAGCCGCAACCGGTGTTGGTACACTGCTGGTTTTTTTTTGCTCATTAAACTTTTAAAATAATATTTATGGCTTTTTGTAATCGCAATAAAATAAAACAAATCATCAGTAAGGTTGATAAAAATGTAAACAAATACAGCGATGCTGCATTAAATATTACTGCAGCTTTAAAGCCGTGGATTAACGGACCACTGGGCCAGTTAATAACCGAAGTAATCCCCGGCACCTGGGGTGATGATTTGCGCAGCAAAGCAATGCAGGCACTTGATGTAATTGTGGGTAACCTTTCTATTGCAAAAGAAATTGCTGCAGAACCAAACATAAATAAAAAAGTACAGCTGTACCTGGCCGAGTTAAGCAAACAGCATCCGGAGTACCAGGAAGCAATGCTGTTTAAAATTGCCAGCTTGCTTACAAAATACATGCATGGTGCCCAGCTTAGCCAGAGCGAATACGATTTAATTACGCAGGCTAAATACATCAGTAAAAAAAATTAACCATGCCGTTCATAGTTATAAGAAAAAATGCAGCAAAAGGCAGCGCCGGCGATGGTGGTAATTGTGGTGTAGAAAAATACCTGGAGATGGTTTTAGGCCCTCCACGTTTTGTTGCGTACACGCTGCCAAAAGATATATTAATAAAGCGGGTGGTGGTAAATTCAGAAATAGATCAAACCTGCAGCATTATTGGCATAAAGGCAGATAATAGTTCATTTGATATTGTACCTGTATCAGATTTTATTACCGCCCGTAAAGAAACATTTGCACCCAACACACACCATGATGTAGCATTTGTAATTGATTCTTTAGATGCAAGCCCCGAAGCTAATTTACTCGTAACAATAACTTATCAGGATTTTACAATTTAAACTTTATGAAAAAAATATTATTTACCATAAACTTGCTTTGCTTTTTTACAGTTAATGCACAGCAAAACTTGGTACAGGAAAAAAAAATTGATGTTATTGATAGTTTTAAATTGCGTGGCGTTTGGTATAAAACTATACCACCACCCGGCTGGAATTTAACCGGTAACGCAGGCACAAATGCTAACACAAGTTTTATAGGATCCACAAATGCAGTTGATTTTGTTACCCGTACAAATAATGTAGAACGGTTGAGGCTAAGCAGTGGTAGCTCAGGCAGTCAATTATTTAAAGTAAGTGGAACCAGTATAACAAATGGTATTACCACCTGGATTAATTCAGGTGCCACTTCCGGCATAGGCCTTTACGTTGATGCCAACAGCTTAACTTCCGGTAGGATGGCCGAATTTTCAACAACTTCGCAATCAAATTTTATTAACGGTGCTTTCAGGGTTGTAGCGCAGGAAGCACATACAGGTTCTTTAGTTGATTTTTACTCACCAACCCTTACAGGCCATTTGCAGAAAATTACCGGTTTTGGTTTAACAACCGGCACCGGTTTAGAAATAAACAGTGCCAGTGGTAATTTAAACAGTACCAATGGGCTTTTGTATGTAAATAATGCAGGCGCCAGTACCAATGGCATCCTGGCAAGGTTTCGGGCTAATAGCACTGCGGGCAGCGGTCTTACAATTAAAGCCAATGGATTTAGCGGTTTTGGCACCAGCACACCACTTGCTACGGTTGATATTGCAGGGACGCTAAAATATGTTGATGGCAACCAGGCTGCCGGTAAAGTTTTTACGAGCAATGAAAACGGGCTTGGAAGCTGGCAGTCTTTACCAAATCCAAACTTTGTAAATGGTAACGGAACCACCTACATCGATAACCAGGTTAATATTGGCGGGGAGCTTTATTTAAACACAGTTATTGATGGCACAGCAGCCAATGTTGATTTTTCAATCATTTCTTCAGAAACCGGTTTTAAAACTGATCGTGTTAATGGAGTTACACAGATAGGAAATTTAAGTGGTACAAATGGCGATAATATTATTACCGTCAAAAATTCTATTGATGCTGCTTTTTATTCTCAAAGGTTTAACAACGGAAAATTCGGTATTAATAATGATAATCCCGCTGTCGCGCTTGATGTTTTTGGAGAAATCAATTTTAGAGCAAAAAATATTTCAACCAACACTTTTATAATCGAAAGTTCAACCGGATATAGCATAATGCGTGTTGATGAGATGAGTAAGTTAATAGCATTCGACAAATCGGCCGAAGGTTTTAAAGTGGGCATTGGCACGCCGGCCCCGTCCGAAACTTTAGATGTAAATGGCAACATCATCGCTACAGGCACCATCACCCCGTCAGATGAGCGGTACAAGCAAAATATACAGCCCTTTGCAAACGGCTTGTTTTACATAAATAAATTACTGCCTAAAACATACGAGTATAAAACCATGGCAGGCAAAAATTTTAATAAAGGCATGCACTATGGCCTTATTGCTCAAGATGTTGAAAAAGTATTGCCCGAAATTGTATCTACTAACAACAGCGGGTTTAAAGGTGTTAATTATACCGAAATAATACCAGTGCTTATTGCAGCCATAAAACAGCAGCAGTTACAAATTGATGAGCAAAAAGCAGAAATTTTGAAAATAAAAGCCGTGTTGCTTATAAAGTAATACCCAATATTTATAACAGATGATATTTTTAGAAGCTACAGCCGGCGAGTTTACATTGTTTGGAGTAATTGCGGCAGCAATTAGCGGCTTTGTTACTTTCCTCATAACACGCAGCAACA
>JAYURR010000127.1:0-38164 GCA_043756605.1 Chitinophagaceae bacterium | reverse complement strand
GCCCCTTTCCCATCATTGTACATTGGGCAAAAGTCCTGATATAATTTTTGGCCTGCACCAAAAGTCTTTATCAGATCGTTTACATCTTTACTAAGCATAGCAAAATGTTCCCGCTGGTGGTCTAACTTCCCGGCATTTGCACCAATATGTTCCGCATGTTCTTTAGCATCATCTGCCACATCGGTAAAAGCTTTTTTCTGTGCAGCCGGTAAACGGTTTGCATCCAGGGCAGTCAGGTTAGCCACTATGGCGTTGCCTGATGCTGCTGCATTTTTTGAATCGTCTTTGGTTAAAGCATTTTTTAGTTTCAAATAATTGCCGACAATTTCTTTAATAGAAAAATCAGCAGGCATAACCATAGCAACTGAAGTTGTATCTGAGTTGCCTGTAGATGATCCTGAGTTTTTTACCGGTACAGAAAGTTCCATACCGCATTTAGGACATTTATCGCCTTTTTTTCCTGTTACTTCAGGATGCATGGAACAGGCATATACTTCTTCAGCGGGTTTGCTTTCCTTTTCAGTTTTTGTTTCTGTTGATTTATCAGTGTTTGAATTGCACGCAGCAAATACAAATGCCATTGCAAGAACAGCAAGAATTACATTTTTCATTTTAAAAAATTTAGTTGGTGATGAATTAATTTAAGAACTGTTTTATTTATTCTCCCATTCAGCAATTCGTTTTTTCAATGCAGATACAGCATTGTTCATTTTTTTCTTTTCTCCCAAAACAATGGCTCTTTTTGCAGCAGCAATGGCAGCCTTATAATCTTTTTGATCGGCCAGTATTTTTTGCAACAGGTTTGGATAATTGAAATTCTCTGTATCAGCTTTTTCAGCTTCTACAGCCCATGCTGCAGCTTGCTTTAGATCCCTGCCGGTTAAATAATAATAGTTGGCCGCCTGGTAAAAGAGTTCAGGATTTTGTTCTTTATTATTTATCAGCCTCGAGTTGATATCGGCTATCGCTTTTACATCCACCGGGCTTGTGAGTGGTATTTTAACCAATGTATTTTCCCAGGTAAGGGAAAGAATCCCTTCACCCGATCTTGTTATTTCATTCAGGTCAATGGTGAATGCTTCACGAAATTTTTCGGCTTTTACAGGTTGCACTTTAAAACGGTGTATATCTTTTTTACTATCGTAGCCAAAAGCCCCGTGCAAGGTTGTATCTGCATTAAAGATTATAGTCCATTCTTTTTCGCCGGGTATAGTAAACAGTGCATACTTACCTGCATTGATGGTTTTATCGCCAATTATCATTTCTTCTGTTAAATGAACAGTGGTAGCACCACTTGCACCTGTACGCCACAGGCTATCAAAAGGAACCAGCCCGCCAAATATCTTTCTTCCTCTTGCTAATGGACGGCTATAGGTGACGGTGATTTGGCCTTTTACCAACTCTTGCGTAAAGGATGCCTCCGGACTTGGCGGCGGCGTTAAAAAACTTATTTTATCCTGGGCGAAAAGGCAGGTTGAAAATCCAATTAATATAAATGTCAGTAGTTGTTTCATTTTATAATTATTTAAAAACATTAAAAAAAGTGTATTCAAATTTTAATACGATGCCGTTGGGTGCTGTACGTTTCATGGTGGAATATAATTGCTGCCGGTATGCAATATCTACTCTTGCCTGGCTGTTGATGATGAATTGTACAGAGGGGGCAATGTCGAGATAAGATCTTCCATTATCATTAAGCCGCTGGCCAAGCAATTCCAGCATCAGGTTTACATTGGTTTGTTTGTAATCTTTATAAACCTTTGGGAGCATTAACTTACCAACAGATAAGGTATAGTTTACTGCACTGTTACTCTCTGTGGTTGGAAACTTATAGCTGGGTTTATTATCAAATGCCCTTTCATAACTAAGTGAACCACTGATAGCAACCTTGTGTAGTAACTGGGTAACAATTAAACCAGCTTCGTACCCGGTATTGTGTCCCATAGTTTCAATTTCATCCTGGTGGATGTCTGCATTGTTGATACTATACCTCCCGTAAATTGCCATTCGGAAATGACTTTGAATATCATCTTTACTCAGGAAACGATACTTGGCATATAAGCTACCGCCTTCTACTTTTAATCCACCTTCCTGCCGGTTACTGATAAAGCCCTGCACATGCACCATCCATTTTTTATTGATGCCCCACATCAGCTCCGGCATATTGTGGTAATTAAGTGTGCCATCAGCTTCAAACATAAAGGCATTCATATCCCGTATGCCTAAAGATTTTGCAGGCATATTACTGGCAGGCTCTGTAAATACAAATAGTTCCTGTGCTGATGTGCTCATTGAAATAAAGAGGATAAGCAAAAAAAACAATTTTTTCATATTACAAGGTTTTGATGTGATATGAATTATTGTTTACGGCAGCATAAGTTGGATATTGCTTTGAAAGTTTTAAAAGTTTCTTATATTCTTTTTCAACCACAAAGCCTTTATCCAACAGTTTCACTTTTACTTCGCCGGTTAATACACCCGGCTTTGTATCCATAAAAGTGTAGGTGATATTATCCTGCGTAAATGAAGTATTATTTTCTGCTTTTTGATTATTAATATTAAAAAACAGAACTAATTCACCAACAGAAAACCCTGCAGCTTCTACTTTCTTTTTAAGATCCCCGGGGTTTACGCTACTTCCATTTTTAAAATGAAGTATGAAAGTCGTTTTATTCAAATCAGTTTCTACCTTTTCAACTTCCAGTAGAGAGGTCAATTGTTTGTAAGTAGCTTTTGAACACATGGAGCAAGTGAGGCCCGTAGCCGTTAACTCTGCTTTTGTGATTTGTGCATTAGCCATTAAAGAACCAAGAAGGATAATTGAACCGATTAATATTTTTTTCATTGTAATTAGTTTTATTGTTTAATTGTTTCTACTACTTTACCACAGGTAAGCATTTGAGAACCGTAGTAAGGATTTTTAATTGCACTTTCTTTACTCAGCCAATTGGCACCTTTACCATCGTTTGCCATAGGGCAATATTGGTAATAAACTGTTTCACCGGGTTTACCGGCTTTTACTAATTCATACATGGTTTTGGAAAGAGAAATAAAATATTCTCGCTGATTATCTATGCCTTTGTTTTCTTTAATGCGCTTTGCATCTGTCTTTAAGTTGCTTTCAACTTTCATCCAAACAGTATGTTCTTCATTATTCAGCTTTCCCATTTGCACCCCATCTAATGCGGTAAGCATAGCTGATGCTTTTGCAGCAGCAGCTACGCCATCAGTTTTTACTAAAGCATCTTTCAGTGCAAAATAGTTATCATACACTGCCTTTAACTGACTGGCTTCCTGCATATCTACCGCTTTATTCCCCTGCGTATGGTTTCCATGATCCGGCATTGAGGCGGCTCCTCCCGCCATAGATTTCGCAGGTGCTTTCACTACTGCTTTTTTCTCCCTATCATATTTGCAGCAACCATGCAGTTTGTTATACGCATCATCAGGAGCCAGGTAGTTTACATTATCATAGCCCGAGAGTGCTATACTTTTTAATACCTCATCAGCAGTTGATTTCTTACTATCATAAGTAATGCTGGCCATTTTAGTTTCCTCGTTCCAATCTGTTTTATACAGCTTTTTTTTGCTGCCTGCTTTTTCAATGGTTGTTTTGCACATACCACAATTGCCATATACTTTTACAGTTTCTGTTTTGGCATTTTTAATCTGTGCCTGCGATACAGAAGCTGATAATAATGTAACGGCTATCAATAAAATAAGTGATTTCATTTTTGTATTCGATTTTATGATTAATAAATAGTTGGGCACACGAATGCACCAATAGCCGATACACCTTAAGGTTCCGGCACATCATGTACAATCAATAAATCATATCAGGAAAACGCAGTGGAGAACATGCAGCTTAATGTCGTCAATGTCTGGCGGTGCATGGCAAGTGGAAAAGCTTTCTGTAATTTGTAAGAATGGCTGAAAATTAAAATCAGGAACCGGGGTAAATATAGCCGGGACGGCTAAAGAATTTATAAACCCAATTAACCCCGCTTTTTGGTGATCAGTTTCTAATTTAATTTGTTTTTGCTCATCATTGCAGCAGCCATTATCTTTTTCATCACTTTTATCCATACCGCATTTGCCACAGGTTTTGGAATCATTACGCCCAATGCCCCAATCAGCCAGTTCGCCCATACAGTAGTGCATATGTATAGTAGCACCGGTGGAAGTGGTGATGTACAACAAGGCTAATATGGCTACAATGATTTTTTTCATTACTTATGCGAATACAAAAATATAACTAATTTAACCAGAATTGTTACACAATTCTGACTCTTTTGCATAGCGGCTTGTTGACTTATAACATCATTATCAGCATTATGCCACTCATTACAATCATCAGCGCATCTTCAATAATGGTTATTGTACTCATGGGCAGGTTAAATACATCCCCCAGGCAAGCACATTTAATTTTACGTTTATTTAAAACAGATTGCATTACGCCAATAAGGCTTACTGCCATTACCACCAAAGTAATGCTGTTGGTTAGGATTGGGTTGTAGCCTCTAAGAAAAGCTATACCCAAAGCCAGTTCAACAAAAGCATATACATAGCCCCAGCCATTCCATTTTTTAGCTACAATGTCGTACATGGCATAGCTTTCTGCAAAGCCTTTGAGGTTGAGTAATTTAAAAAAGGAGAAGACCAAAAAGAAACCGGCCATGAAATGATTCATCCACCGCATCAAGACAAACCCGCCTTGCCCCATTTCTACTAACAGCGAAATGCCTGTAACGTAAGCAAAGATCAGCAGTACAGGTTTATAGGTTGCAAGCCAGGATTTATGTTCTTCATCAACAACTACAGAAACAGCATGATGCTGATTACTGGCCTCTGATAATTGATATTTTGGGTAATCTTTTAATGCCGCTTTCAGGTCTTCAGTTGCAATGTGATTATCCATATCAATGGAAGCCTCGCCTTTTTGCAAATCAATGCTTACATTCTTAATGCCCGTTACTTTTGATAAAAGAGCCTGCACTTTGGCCTGGCATCCGCCGCAAGTCATTCCGCTTATGTTATAGGTGTGTGTCATAGTAAATATTTAAGACACAAAGGTCTTACAGTAAACCTGTAAGCTGTTACATAATCATGGATAAGAGTTATACCTATTTGTGGTGAACATTATCTAATGAATGGCGGTGGATGCCTCCCATTTTTTTAAAATGACTTGGCGTAAGCCCGGTTACCTTCTTAAACTGTGCTGAAAGGTGGGCTACGCTGCTATATCCTAACCTGTATGAAATTTCACTCAAATTCATTTCATTGTAGATGATCAATTCTTTGACTTTCTCAATCTTTTGTAGAATAAAAAATTGTTCGATGGTAATGCCTTCTACTCCGGAAAACAATCGGGAGATATAACTATAGTCTTTATTTAAAGCTTTAGTTAAATAAGAAGTGATGCTAAAATGTTCTTCAACTTCGCCGGACTGAATTTGTTTAATCAGCAAGGTTTTTATTTTTTCGATGTGCTTTTGCTTCAGATCGTCTAATAATTCAAAACCTAATTCCTTCAGTCTTTCATCCAGGGTTTTCAATTGTTTTACGGTTGCAGGTTTTGATAACTCTACTTCACCCATGCTAACCAACGCTGGCAATAGTTTTTGTTTTTCCAGCTCCTGCTTAACCACCATTATGCAGCGGTTGCAAACCATATTTTTTATATAGAGTTTCATATAATTACAGAGCCATTAAAGTAAATTATTTATCAAGTATTTTGTGCAGATTACTTGACAAAGTACGTATAAATGGTTTTTACAAAATTCAGATTTATCAGAGCATTCGTGAAGACACGGACGCAGGCAGTGAAAAAGCTGTATTTTTGTAATCAAATCATTTGGACCGGGGTGTCCCCGATCGGTAAAAAGTCAAGATTCGTTCTTGACTTTTTGCTTTTAAGGATAAATCCGCAGCCCCTCTATGTTACCATTTGTTTTGTAAATTTTACCTTCCAGTATTTCATAAGCCGGGTTTGCCCTGTTGGGTTACATAATATTTCTGGGAATAGGGTAAGCAACTAAATCTGCCAGTTGCAAGCCATTGATATTCTCTTTTTTATTTCTAAAAGTAAACGATGAGTTAAATTGATTTACCTGTTCCTTGGAGAGTATTCCTGTACCTACAGCAATGCTTTTTTGAAAATGATCATCTAACTGTTTATCTTCTTTCTTCCCTCTTTTTCTATTATGATAGATAACTGAGATTGTGGATTAATATTTTGCAAAACTACAATTGCCTGTTCGATCACTGTAAGTCGTCAAAACAAAATGAACTATTTCTTAGAGAGTGTTTCATGATTTAATTAAAGATACGTTTTCGTAAATTTTGGGTTTCTTCAAATAGAAGATATAAGAGAAGGTTTTTACCATTACCGGAGATTTGTGGTGAGTAGGAAATTTAACATACTAAAGATAGTAAATTCAAGGCATTTATGCAATTTATTTATGCTATAATTCAATACCAGTAGGCTTTTAATGAAATTCGGCGAGTAAAAAATAAAGCAAAATTTACTCACCGATTGACGCACTTACAAAACGAATATTTTGAACATTTTGATGATTTACTCACCAAATACAAAACCCGCAAACTATTGATTTGCGGGCATTTAACTAATTTTAGTCTTGTGATTGCGGAGAGGGTGGGATTCGAACCCACGGTACAGTTTAACCCGTACGACGATTTAGCAAACCGTTCCTTTCGGCCACTCAGGCACCTCTCCTCTCCTAAGTATTTTATTCCTTCACTTTAGTTTGCTTATAAATTTATTATTCAGCAAACCGTTCCTTTTGTCCGCCGGCTGGCGGAACCTCTCCTAACCTGCCCTTATTTTGTAAGGGGTGGCAAAAATACAATTCAAACAGTTACTACCCAAAACTAAATGGTAAATAAGTACAAATAATTCTGAAAAGTTGAATAAAGATATAATGTACAAGAGTGCGACGCCTGTGAAGTTGATTAGAAGTACTATGTTGGGCTAATAAAAAAGAGAATGGCTTTGCCATTCTCTTTAAAATATTTTTACACAGGAGAAATAATTTACATAGCCGCCAAGTGTACTTTTTGCTGAAGCTCAAGTACACTTTCTTTAAATAAACTGTCGGTATCCATTAAATCTTTTACCGTTTGACAACTGTGTATTACAGTGGTATGATCTCTGCCACCAAAATGTTCTCCAATTGTTTTAAGCGAATTTTTTGTAAAAGCTTTTGCCAGAAACATGGTTATTTGGCGGGCCTGTACAATTTCACGCTTGCGTGTTTTTTGCAAAAGCTTATCGTAAGGCACATCAAAATACTCACACACCATTTTTTGAATGGCATCTATCGTTATTTCCTTACTGGATGATTTTACAAAATTTCTAAGCACTTTTTTAGCTAATTCGAGGTCAATTTCCCTCTTATTTAGCGAAGATTGTGCCAATAATGAAATTAAGGCACCTTCCAGCTCACGAACATTGCTGTTTATATTGTAGGCAATATATTTTACTACTTCCGGCGGCATTTCCAAGCCATCATTCTTCATCTTCTTTTCCAGTATCTCAATCTTGGTATCGTAATCAGGCACCTGTAAATCGGCACTAAGGCCCCAGCGAAAACGGCTCAGTAATCGTTCCTGCACACCTTCCAGATCTTTTGGTGGTTTATCGCTGGTTAAAATTAACTGCTTGCCACTTTGGTGTAAATGATTAAAAATAGAGAAAAATGCATCCTGCGATTTTTCGGCCCGGTTAAAAAACTGCACGTCATCAATAATCAATACATCTATCAATTGGTAAAAATGTATAAAATCGTTGATGGCACCATTACGGCCATGATCTATAAACTGGTTGATGAATTTTTCGGAGCTTACATATAATACCACTTTATTGCTGTGGAGCCTTTTTACCTCATTACCTATTGCCTGGGCAAGGTGTGTTTTTCCTAAACCAACACCACCATATATAACCAAAGGATTAAAAGATGTAGTACCCGGTTTTTCTGCAACAGTTTTACCGGCACGGCGTGCAACACGGTTACAGTCGCCTTCAATAAATGCATCAAATGTATATGCATGATTTAGCTGCGGATCAATCTGCATTTTTTTTAGTCCCGGAATTACAAAGGGATTTTTTACAGGATTATTTATGACCAGTGGGAAATCCATTTCGTTGTTTGAATAAGATTTGTAACCCTGCCCCGGTACATCAACGGTTTGAGGTTTATTTTTACTGTTGCCGCTGTCAACCATTATCCGGTATTCCAATCTTGCCTCTTTTCCCAATTCTCTTTTTAATGTTTTTGCCAGCAGCGAAACATAATGCTCTTCAAGGTACTCATAAAAAAATTGACTTGGCACCTGAATCGTTAAAATTTTTTCTTTTAACGCCACCGGCTTAATGGGCTCAAACCATGTTTTAAAATGCTGCCATTCTACAATGTCTTTGATTATCTCTAAACAATTAATCCATACTTTGTCAAAAGCTTTCTCCATTAGTTCCTTAGCAATTTATATATCGAGTTAAGAATTGTTTCCTTTGGTGCTTGCCAGTTAGAATTTTATTTCAAACAAATCGAAAAAAAATCTGGCGGGACAGCGAATATCGAATAAAATGTTGAAAAAAAAATTTTTTATTCATTTGTTTTTTTCTAAACAATCACAGTATGATATTTTGTCCGAAGTCTCAAAAAATCTCAAACCCTGCCAGGGCAAAAATACACATCCCCAACCAGCCTGATTTACAGCTACATGGGCCAGCCAGTTTAATCACTATTTAACCTTGTTTTAAAAATAATCAGCTTATTTATTGTAGCAACCCAAGCTGTAATTTTTTTAATTTTTTGTGTACCATTTTACACTTATCTTATTATTGCCATATCATTTCCATTACTTTACCGTTAAAACTACGGCTGTAATATCTTAAAATAAAAACGGAAAAAATTCTTATGCACATTTATTAATCAATAATTAGCAGGACGACAGATTAATAGTTTTGGTTGCATGGAAACAATATCTAAAAAATATCTGCTTATAAGTTTCTGATTTTTTTTTGTATAAATGAAGGTGCTAAACGATTCAATGTAAAAAAGTGTTTACAAAAGTAAAAATTCCTTTGCGGTATCCCTCCATGATCAGATTCATTTTTATCAAGAAAAATATTTTTAAAAAAGAACAAAGAATTAATCGAAAAATAATAATGAGAAAAAATATATCTACTTTTGATTTACTAAATTATTTTTATGAGTTATGAATTAACCGGCAAATTAATTGCTAAATACGATACAGTACAACGTACAGAAACATTTAAAGTACGTGAATTTGCAGTAGAGAAAACGGAAGACATTAATGGGCGTACAATAACCAACTACGCCAAATTTCAATGCGTACAGGATAAAACCACCATCATTGACCGGGTAAATGTGGGCGATGAAATAAAAGTGTATTTTAATATAAAGGGAACAAAATGGGAAAAAGACGGAAAGGTAAGTTACTTTACTAATCTGGATGCCTGGAGGATTGAGCAGATTTTGCAAAGCGGTGCTGCCGGCTCTAAAAACGACAGCGAATACCTGGAACCATTGGATACTTTTTCGGCAACACCGCCGGATGCGGTGGATGATTTGCCGTTTTAACCCCCTCCGTTCCTTGAAGGGGAACTTGCGAAGATCATGTTATAGGTATTAAGCGAATAAAATTTCCGGAATAAGTATCCGGCTTTTAAATATGCAACAAAAAATATCCCTTAAGCTTCTGCCTACTGAAGCTAACAATGAATTAGCAGTAAAAAGATTGATTGCCAGCCATGCTGGCAAAAAAATATCCGCCATTTCCGGTTATCATATTTTAAAACAATCAATTGATGCCAGGGCAAAAACCATTTGGGTTAATGTAACCGTTAATGCATTTATTGATGAGCCATTCCACAACAGAGCAATTCAATCATTTAATTTTAAAGAAGTTGGCCATGCACAAAAACGGGTTGTAATTATTGGTGCCGGCCCTGCAGGGCTTTTTGCTGCACTGCATTTGCTGGAGCAAGGCATTAAGCCAATTATTCTGGAAAGAGGAAAAGATGTAAGATCGAGACGGCGTGATCTTGCCGTACTTAATAAAGAAGGCATAGTAAATCCTGAAAGTAATTATTGCTTTGGAGAAGGTGGTGCCGGCACTTACAGCGATGGTAAATTATATACCCGCAGCAACAAGCGTGGTGATATTGACCGAATTTTAAATTTGTTTGTAAAATTTGGAGCCGAAGAACAAATTCTTTACCAATCGCACCCACATATTGGCACCAACAAACTGCCACAAATAATTACTGCCATGCGCCAACAGATTGTTGATTGTGGCGGCGAGTTTTTATTTGAAAAAAAAATGGTTGATTTTATTGTTGAAAACCAAAAAATAAAATCGGTTAAAACCGCTGACGGAAATATTTTTGAAGCGGATGCTTTTATTTTAGCAACCGGCCACAGTGCAAGGGATATTTTTGAACTGCTGCACAGTAAACAAATTTTAATTGAAGCCAAAGGGTTTGCTTTAGGCGTTCGCATTGAACATCCGCAGCAATTAATTGACAGTATTCAATATCATCTTTCCCTACCTCAAAAAAATAACGTGGGCGTTCCTCCCCCTTCGGGGTTCCCTAACAAGGGAACGAACGAAGTTCTTAGGAGGGGGCTTTTGCCCGCAGCTTCTTATGCTTTGGTAAAGCAGGTTAACGAGAGAGGTGTGTTTAGTTTTTGTATGTGTCCCGGTGGTATTATTGCACCTGCTGCAACTTCGCCGGGAGAATTGGTAGTAAACGGCTGGAGCCCATCTAAAAGAAATAACCCTTTTGCCAATAGTGGCATGGTAGTACAGCTTGAGATTGAAGATGCTGTTAGAGAATTAAAAGCAGCAGGTAAAAAAAATATTGATGCCGTCAATCCCTTACTGATGCTGCATTTTCAGCAAATGGTTGAGCAAAATTGTTTTAACGCCGGTGGCGGAAAATTTGTTGCACCGGCACAGCGCATGGTTGATTTCAGCAACGCTAAATCATCACAATCATTGCCGGCTAATTCTTATTTACCGGGTTTACAATCCGCACAATTAAAAGATGTATTGCCTGGTTTTATTTATCAGTCGCTTGCAAAAGGTTTTGTAGAGTTTGCAAAAAAGATGCCTGGTTATTTTACTAATGATGCGGTTGTTGTTGCTACAGAAAGCCGTACATCCTCACCGGTTCGCATTCCACGTGATGCTGACAGTTTAACACATCCCCAGTTAAACAATTTTTATCCCTGTGGCGAGGGCGCAGGTTATGCAGGGGGCATTGTTAGTGCAGCTATGGATGGAGAAAGAGTTGCCTATCAATTATCCCTCATTCTATCCAGATAAATTTACCACTCGTAAAATGGGCTTTTATTATCGTTGATACATTATTACATTTGGCATCTCAAATTAACCCTCTACAAAATGAACATCTTAGAAATTCAAAATCTTAAAAAATATTTTGCCACGCAAAAAGCTGTTGATGATATCAGCATGAACATTGAGCAGGGCAGTATTTTTGGTTTACTGGGCCCGAATGGTGCCGGTAAAACCACCCTCATAAGAATGATCACCGGAATTTTTCATCCCGACTCGGGAGAAATTTTATTAAAGGGCAAAAAATTTGATGCAGAAAATGATGCAAGATATATCGGCTATATGCCTGAGGAAAGAGGCTTGTATAAAAAGATGAAGATTGGTGAGCAGGCACTTTATCTTGCCCGGTTAAAAGGCATGAGCAAAAGCCATGCACAGGAAAAAATAAAAGAATGGTTTAAGCGGCTGGAGATGGAAAACTGGTGGAACAAAAAAGTAGAAGACCTGAGCAAAGGCATGGGACAAAAACTGCAATTTGTAATTACTGTTTTGCACGAGCCTGATCTGATTATACTCGATGAACCATTCAGTGGCCTGGATCCTGTAAATGCAAATCTTATTAAAGATGAAATTTACAGGCTTGCGCAAAACGGTACCACCATTATTTTTAGTACGCACCGTATGGAGCAGGTTGAGGAAATATGCAACCATATTGTGCTGGTAAATAAAGGGAAAAAAATATTGGATGGCACCGTAAACGATGTAAAGCAAAGCTTTAAAGAAAATCTTTTTGGCATTCAGTTAGAAACTATTCCTGAAGGCATCAGCAGTAACATTTTTGATGTAACCAACATCAATAAAAATAAAATTATTGTAAAAATAAACGAAGGTTTTAAACCCAATGATGTGCTTGGGCATTTTATGAATAATGGAGGAAGTGTGGTTTCTTTTCAGGAAATTTTACCATCGCTTAACGACATCTTTATTAAACTGGTTGAGGGTACACCTGCCGCCAGGCAATTTCAGCTAATGGATAATTGATAATGAATTAATGGATAATTTGTTTAACAGTTACTTTCATTAGTATTTAACCTTAATTAACTCACATAAAATGAATAAAATAATTTTAATTATACAAAGAGAATTTCTTACCCGTGTAAGAAAAAAAACTTTCATCATCGGCACCATTCTTTTTCCACTTTTATATCTGGGTTTAATTTTTGGCACAGGCTATATTGCTGATAAAACACGGGAAGATATTCATGTGGCAGTAATTGATAAATCGGGATTGTTTACGGAGGACATAGTTAAAAATGTAAATGGTAACGATACTGCCAATACACTTAAATTAATTACAGCAGACACACAAAAAATAATTACTGGTTTTGACAGCCTGGGCTATGATGGATATGTGATAATACCCGAAACCTTTAACTGGAGAACGGGTGTTGATAGCAACAAACTATCTGTAAATACCAAAAAAACCTACGGCATTGGTGCTTTGGAACCAATAGAAAAAAAACTGAACCTGGTTTGGGCACAAATAAAAAAAGACAGTCTGGGTATTGATGCCGCCAAACAAACTATTATAAACAGCTCGTTAAAAATTAAAGTAAATAACGAAAAAGATAAAAATGCCGATGCTGGCATTGCCACTGTAATTGGCTATGTATCGGGTTTTTTAATGTACCTTATTTTATTGCTGTATGGCAGCCAGGTAATGATGGGTGTTACCGAAGAAAAAACCAGCCGCATTGCCGAAGTGGTAGTATCATCTGTAAAGCCTTTTCAATTAATGATAGGTAAAATAATTGGTATTGGCATGGTTGCATTAACACAGTTCCTTATCTGGATTGCCTGCATTTTTCTTATTTACAATATTGGAAAAACAACTGGTAATGGCGGCGATGCATCCTCAATGGTAGGGCAAATACAAAATGTTTTTACCAGTGTAAATATTCCGTTGGTGGTGGGCAGTTTTATCTTTTATATGCTGGGTGGTTTCTTTTTTTATGCTTCTTTATATGCCGCCATTGGCAGTGCTATTAATGAAGATATGAGGGAGGCGCAATCGCTGAGTTTCCCTATTACCATGCTGGTAATTTTTTCTATTTTTATAATGATGACGGCAGTTAAAGATCCCAACAGCTCCATTGCGGTTTGGGCAAGTATCATTCCATTCAGCTCCCCGATTGTGATGATGAGCCGTATTCCTTTTGGCGTACCAAACACAGTGCCCTGGTGGCAACTGGGTTTATCAATGGCATTATTGATTGTGGGTTTTATTTTTACCACCTGGTTTGCTGCACGTATTTATCGCACCGGCATTTTAATGTATGGCAAAAAGCCAAGCTGGAAAGAAATGATAAAATGGGCTTTCAGAAAATAATCAATCTGTAAAACTATTTTACCGGTTCTTCCTGCAATACAAGTTCTGTTTCTTTTGGCCGGGAGGCTTTTTCAATGGCTTTGTTAAGTTCATCAGCCATATATTTATTAATAACTTTCCAGCTTACTAATATCAGCCCAATAACCAACCCCAAAAGTGCGCCAATAACAGAATATGTAAATGTAGATTTCTGAAGCGTATCAAATGGTTGTTCTGGTTTATCCAACAGTTCAATTATGGGAGTTTCTTTTTGTAAACGATAGGCTGCAGATTCCCTATTGTTTACTGCATAATAATATTGCGACTGAACAGTTGCTTTATCCTGAGCGAGGTTTATTTTAGGCAGATTATATCTTTTTAAACCTTCATTTGTAAAAAAAGTGCTTTCGTCTAGTGCAATAGCACGCCTGTCGAGTCTATTTAAAATGATGAACAACGAATCGGCTTTTTTTACTGCAAACTCAAAATCTATCTGTGCCTTTTTCTTTTTAAGGTTGATGTAAAACTCAGAGAGTTTATCAATATAAATATAACTCACTTCCCTTACCAGTTCGGGGCTGCTGCTTGTTACAAAAAGTTCCAGAATACCAGTCTTATTTATCTTTGCACTAAAAGCACCTCTTAGCAGGTTGCTGGCAATATTAATTCTGGACAGGCTGTCTTTAGGAGGGTCTATACGGGTGTTCTGCATAAATCCCACATGCCTGTTGTTTTCTTCAATCAGCAGTTCTGATACCATTTTATTTTGCAAAAATGGTATTCTTTCCATGGCCACGGCTTCTCTGGTGCGGCGGCTGTTGGCTAATTCTACAATATTTATAGATGCATCTCCGGTAAAAGATTTTGTTCCTTCACCAAGGCCTAAAAGGCTGCTGATGGTTGATCCGGGACTGGCATCGGCTGTTCCGTTTAATGGAAAAACGGTAGATTTTGCCGTGTACATCAATACACTTTGTTTTGCCATGTAATAGAAAAACCCTGCCGATACTAATGCAGTAAGCAATATAAACCAACTGAATTTTTTAAGTCGTTTTATGAGTTGTTTTAAAAGTTCTATACTATTCATAGCCTATCCGGTATTTTATAAAAATTATCTTAATAAGTTAACAATATATGCAGCTAGGGCAACAGGTATAGCTGATACAACTACCTGCAGCAGCGTGTCGGTAATTTCGGCACCCGCCGGCCTTACTGGTACATTAACGGTAGATCCTTCTTTAACTTTTGGATAGAAATGTATAAAGAAAAGATTTTTTGTGCGCCGGCTTTTACCATTGGCATAGGTTACATAAATTCTTTTTCGCCATGGCCTTATGCCGTAACCACCCGCTTTATCAATATAATAACCAACGCTGGTGTGCTCTTTATCAAAAGTTAATTTTAAGGGCGATTGTACAACGCCTTTTACATTTACAAAAGGGTTTATTTCCGGAATAAATATCACATCCCCTTCCTGCAAAACAATATCATACTTGCTGTTTTTATATTTTAAGGCACGATACAGATCTATACTTACCGGTTCATTGGCAACTTCACTTAAGGGAGTTTTAACAGAATCAAGTTGAATACTTCCTATCGAGTCTGTTAAGGATGCAACCTTATTCGTTACATTTTCCCTGAAGAACTGTGTTTTTTTACGATACAAAATGGCTCCAGTTAGGTCAGCCTCTTCTTTTACGCCTCCTGCTCTTTCAATATAAGATGATAACCTTTCGGATTTACTTAATCTTGGATAGGGCCCAGAGTATTTAATCATTCCGTTTATTAAGATTAATTGCTGTAATTCAAATGTTGGATTCTTTCTCACATACACCTGGTCATATGGCCTCAACTCAATTCTTGACGAAACGCTATCCAGATCAAGATTTGGTGAAACCCTAATAGTTTTTAAAATGGTACGGGTAGGTTGTTGCATGCCTTTGGCAGAGTCGATATCAACTATACTGGATATTTCTATTCTTCCGTATTCAGCAGATTGTTTTAAACCACCGGATAAATACAACAGATCCTGCAAAGTCATACCACCGTATTTATTCACTTTTCCTTCTTTTCTTACTTCACCAAAAATTTCAACATATTGCCTGTCGGCAAACTGGTTGGTATTAAAAAGTAACACCTGGTCATTGGCAAATAATTCTACGTTGTAAATGCTGGCAGTATCGTTGGTGGTAATGTCTGTAAGGTTTACTTCTACCTTACTTGCTTTAATATTTGTACTATCGCCCCCACCCCTAAAAATATAGGCCCGTGGTAAGTAGGTATTTCTGGTGATGCCACCTGCCCTGTTTATCAGGTCAAAAAGTTTATCTCCTTTTCTGGCTTCGTACTGGCCGGGGTACGATATTTCACCCTTCATCTCAATTTTATTAAATAAACCCGGGTTAACTGCAATTACTTTTATTATGTCGCCATCCACCAATGGATAATCCTGATTGGCCAGGCGGCTGTCGTTTGTGGGGTTAATAATGGCTGTTGCATTAACATCCTGTATCACTTGTTTTTCAAGCTGGGTGCGGTAAACCTTTACTCCGCTTGCAAATGCATCCCTTTCAAGCCCACCGGTAAATTTTAAAAGAGCCTTCATCCCCTCATCTTTTTTTAACTGGTAGTACATGGGGCGTTTAAATTTGCCTTCTGCTTTTACTTTTTTCTCAACAGTCTGCATAATTACAAAATCGTTATTCTCCAGGTAAATATGCTTTCCAAAATCGCCGGTAGTAAGGTATTTGTAAACATCCAGCACATCTATAATCCTTCCTCCCCTTTTAATCTGAATTTCACGCAGGTTAGCCAGATTGGTTGGGCCGCCTGCAAGTGCTATTACATTAAAAGCATTGGTAAAGGCCGATACAACTACGGGGCCCTGATTTTTAACTTCGCCTGCTACATTTATTGAAATGGTACGAGGCTGGCCAATAGATACTGATATATTTGTTGATGCTGGTACAAATGCTTTAAAACGGCGGGTTAATAAAGATCTTACAGTTTCAAAAGGTAAACCCTGCAGGTAAATTTTACCAATGCTTGTAGGAAAGATGGATCCATCTCTTGCAACGGTATAATCAAGCGTAGCTTCTGCGCCATTCCAGAGAGAAACTATAATCTGATCGTAAACACCAATAGGATAATCCAGTGGCGGTGTTGATAGCTCGGTTATAGAGGCTACTACCCCGCTGCGAAAAAGGTTCATGCCATATGTATCTTCGGTGGGATTTAGTGATTGTGGCGTTTTTTCTCTTACAAGACTATCTTTTTCAATCCGGTCCTTCAAGCTTTTATTCTGATCCTCACCGGTTTTTTTCTGCCCTTCTCCATTTTTATCTTTTAACAATTCGTATAACTGGGCTGGTGGCATTTGTGTATTGGGTAATGCCGGTACTTCCGGACTACTTGGATCTTTTGGATTTTGAGCATTTGCTTTGCCAGCAAAAAAGAAAAAAAGTAAACTGAAAATAAAAAACACATTTTTAAATCCGGTAAACATTTGCCCTGGGTTTAGTAACATCTGTTATAAGTTAATTTATTAATTTTTTTAAGAATGCGCAAAGATAATATATTATTTCAGCGGCTGGTTTAATGCTGCTGAGTATTCTTTATACATCTCTTCAACAATTTCCGCCGCAGGCTTTATCTCTTTAATGATGGCACTTACCTGCCCTATTTCCAACTCACCGGCTTCCATATCTCCTTCAAACATACCAAGTTTTGCTCTTCCTCTACCTAATAATTGCTGCAGTTGGTTTGTGGTTGCACATTCACTTTCGGCCTGTTGCACCTGTGCAAAAAAATCATTTTTCAACAACCTTACCGGCGTTAATTGCTTTAACGATGATTTTGTATCACCTTCCTGGGCCGCAATTACCCTATTTTTAAAATTTAGGTGCGATGATGCTTCTGTACTTGCTACAAACCTGCTGCCAACCTGCACCCCATCTGCACCCAGCACCATGGCGGCCAGCATTTGCCGGCCTGTTGCAATACCGCCTGCCGCTATAACCGGGATAGTTACTGCTGCACAAACGGCGGGTATTAAAACCATGGTGGTGGTTTCTTCCCGTCCGTTATGGCCGCCGGCTTCAAAACCTTCGGCTACAACGGCATCACAGCCAGCATCCTGTGCCTTAATTGCAAACTTACTGCTGCTTACCACGTGTACTACGGTTATGCCTTTTTCTTTTAAGGTAGATGTAAAAGTTTTTGGATTACCAGCCGATGTAAATACGATGGGCACTTTTTCTTCAATGATGATTTGAATATGTTTGTCAATATCAGGATAAAGCAAAGGCAAGTTTACCCCGAAAGGTTTTGTAGTTGCCGCCCTGCATTTTTTTATATGCTCCCGCAATACCTCCGGATACATGCTGCCGGCACCTATAATACCCAACGCACCAGCATTGCTTACCGCACTGGCAAGGCGCCAGCCGCTGGCCCATATCATACCCGCCTGTACAATGGGATAATCAATATTAAAAAGTTTTGTAACCCGGTTTTGCATGTTTTATAAGTATAGATTTTCAAATATCAGATAAAAGAAATTAACAAATGAAAAGTACTTTGAAACGCAAAGTAAATGATTTTATTTTAGAAACCCTAAAAAAAAGCCTGCTTAAACACTAAGTAATTTAATAAGAAAAGCCATTGTAAGCTGCAGATAGTTGCATCTGTTGATAATTTTTTTTATGTTTGAAGTAACTAAAACTACTTATTATGGACTTAGCACACATGGCACTTAGTGCATTGGCAGCAGCTTTATCTACAATGATGGTAGGCTTTATCTGGTATCATCCCAAAGTTTTTGGCACCGCCTGGATGAAAGCAGAGGGCTTAACAGAAGATGAATTAAAGAAGGGCAATATGGCAAAAATTTTCGGATTATCATTTATTCTGGCTTTTCTTGCAGGCCTTATGGTTATACCCTCGGTTGTAATACACCAGTTTGGGGCTTTGGGCATGACTGGTGGAGATCCCGAACTTGCAAAACCATCCTATGCAGCGTTTATGGCCGACTATGGAACCGCTTTCAGAACATTTAAACATGGTGCACTGCATGGCACTATTTTAGGTGTCGGCCTTATTTTTCCGGTAATTGCCATTAATGGCTTGTACAGTCACAAACCCTGGAAACTGATTTTTATTACAGCCGGTTATTGGGTTATTACCTTAGCCATTATGGGCGGAATAATCTGCGGCTGGTCGGAGAATGGATTTCACTTTAGCTAAATGTAGTTTTGCATTACGCAAAGGAGGTTTCAGCAAACTGAAACCTCCTTTTCTTTTTCAAATAGTTTTTTTATTTGCTGCTTCCGCCCAGATCGATAGCGGTATTATCACCAATATTCAAGTTCCGGCTTACCCCTTTTACTTCTGCATCGCTGCCAATAAGTGAGTTATTTAAAACAATTTCTATTAAGTTTGAGTAAGACCCGATTATAGAATCTTTAATAATAGCGCAATTTATATTGGTGTTCTCTCCAATGGTTACATTAGGCCCCAGTACCGAATTTTTTATTTCGCACCCCTCGCCAATAGATACTGGTGGTATGATGACGGTATTTTCGAAGTTGTGCTTTTCCGAAACATTACCACCAAATTTCTTTAATAAAGTTGCATTGGATTGCAGCAGTGTTTCTTTCTTACCACAATCAAACCAGTTGGTTACTTTAAAAGCTTTAAACGTAGCACCACGCTGCATCATACACTCCAGCGCCTCCGTAAGGCTGAATTCTTCAAAATCCTTGTGGGTATTTACTATTATTTTCTCCAGGCAAGAGAACATGAAATCCGTTTCTTTTATCTTGTAAACGCCTACCAATGCCATATTGCTTTTTGGGATAGATGGTTTTTCTACCACACGGCTAATAAAGCCATCGTCTTCTACCTCGGCAACACCAAAATTACGGGGATCATCAACCTTTTTTATACCGAGCATGCTAACCGGCGAATCAATTATTTCTTTTACATTATAATCGGCAATCGTATCGCCCAATACAATCATCACTTCATCGGTACCCACAATTTCACGGGTAAGGTTTATGGCGTGGCCAATGCCGTAGCGCTCATTCTGCTGCACAAAATGGCAGTTTAAATCGGGATATTTTTTTTGTACATAGTCCTGTATCTTCTCTCCCAAATAACCAATTATAAAAATAAAATCTTTTATGCCAGCCTCATGCAACTGATCAACAATAATACTGAGTATAGTTTTACCAGCCAGTGGTATTAATGCTTTGGGTTGTGTATATGTATGCGGACGAAGTTTTGTACCTGCTCCCGCAACGGGAATAATTGCCTTCATTTTTTAAACCTAATCTGCCATGGGCAGTGCATTTAGTTTACAATGCTGATTTGCTTAAACTTAAAACGGGTGTGAATGTAGTACTTTTTATGTAATTGAGGTATTTAATACACATCCGTTGATAACCAAATTAATAAAACAACGGTTGCTGTGTATATTTGCGTTTCTAAAAACAGGCTTATGCAAAAAGATACATTGGTTTTTGATTTGATTGATCAGGAGTTAGAAAGACAGCGCAATGGCATTGAACTGATAGCTTCTGAAAATTTTACCAGCTTGCAGGTAATGCAGGCAATGGGTACATCGCTAACCAATAAGTATGCAGAAGGCTACCCCGGAAAAAGATATTATGGTGGCTGCGAAATTGTGGACCAGGTAGAACAACTGGCCATCGACCGCCTAAAAAAAGTTTTTAACTGTACCTACGCAAATGTGCAACCACATAGCGGTGCACAGGCAAATGGTGCAGTGTTTTTAGCGGTAATGAAACCGGGAGAAAAGATTCTTGGGCTTGATTTGAGCATGGGCGGCCACCTTACACATGGCAGTCCGGCAAACTTTAGCGGCAAAACTTACCAGGCATTTCATTACGGTGTAACAAAGGATGGTATTGTTGATTATGAGCAATTAGAAACCATTGCCCGTGCCGAAAAACCAAAGATGATCATCTGCGGAGCATCGGCCTACAGCCGCGATTGGGATTACAAACGCATACGGGCCGTAGCCGATGAAATTGGAGCCATTATTCTTGCAGATATTGCACACCCCGCCGGTTTAATTGCTGCGGGTTTATTAAACGACCCTTTTGACCATTGCCATATTGTTACTTCAACAACACATAAAACTTTACGTGGACCACGTGGCGGCGTTATTATGCTGCGCCACGATTTTGAAAACCCATGGGGCATTAAAGATCCAAAAGGCAATTTAAGAATGATGAGTAATATGCTTGACCTGGCAGTATTTCCGGGTACACAAGGTGGCCCGCTGGAGCATGTAATTGCAGCCAAAGCAGTTGCTTTTGGTGAAATTTTATCGGAAGATTTTAAGGCTTATGGCCAACAGGTTATCAGCAATGCACAGGCAATGGCTAAGGCATTTGTGGCAAAAGATTACCAGCTAATCAGTGGTGGCACCGATAACCATTTAATGCTGATAGACCTGCGAAATAAAAACATAACCGGTAAAAAAGCACAGGAAACTTTAGACAGAGCACACATCACCCTAAATAAAAACGCCGTGCCTTTTGATGATAAAAGCCCGTTTGTAACATCCGGCATTCGTGTTGGTGTACCGGCCGTTACCACCAGAGGAATGAAAGAAGCCGATATGCAAACTGTTGTAGATTTTATTGATAAAGTATTGATGAATATTGATGATGAAACGGTGATTGTATCGGTGAAAGAAGAAGTGAAAATTTTTATGCAGCAGTTTCCGCTATATCCTGAACTGTAAATATTTACTAAAAAATATTATACTGCTGTTGGCCAGGCAGCATTAAAAGTTGCAAACACAGGCTATAGCAATGTATCATTGGGTTATCAACTTTCTTAGATACCCTCAAATTGGCATTGTATCTATGTTTTACATAATGCAGATTTATGGAAACTAAAATGGTTACCCCAAAAAATCATTTGGTTCTACGGTTATTTTTTCGCCGCTAAGTACTGACACTGTCTGGCTGTCTTTTGCAGGTAATGTTGCAGTTAAATTTGTAAACCCCGGCAGTACTGCTTTTAACCAGCTAGCCGGGTATATTTTATAACCGCTATCAGGCAACATTATAACAATACATATAAAAAAACAGGAAACTAAACAATTGAAAAACAGGTAGTTCTACTGGCTTATGCCATTACCTATGTATTTATTTTTATGTTGTAATTATAAATATTTGTGAACTTGTTGGAGAACAATAAATAATTCAGGCATTTAAAAAAAAATCCTGAGTTTTAAAAAAAGTCATTAATTTAACACTCTCTAATAATTTCCACACCAAATCTAATTCCTGTAAAGTACGCCAGACCCCTTTTGTAAACACGGCTGTTAATTATTTACTTTTTTTAAACCTGATTATGACTAAACTTTACCGTTTGGTGCTTGCCATTACCGTTGCAACCACTTTACAATTTACTGCCCATGCACAATCATTAAGTATAAACACAACAGGTGCCGCTGCCGACCCTAGTGCCATTCTGGATGTAACCAGCACTGCTAAAGGCATGTTGATACCCCGTATGGATAAAACGCAGAAAAACGCCATTGCCACACCGGCAAATGGTTTACTGGTTTTTCAAACCGGGCCCGATAGTATTGGGTTTCATTATTACGATTTGCCAAACACGGTATGGGTTTATATTAATACCAATGGCTTTGCAACTGATACCACTGCCTGGAAACTTACCGGTAACAGCAATGTGGCCGATACCAGTTTTTTAGGCAGCATCAATAATCAGTCACTAAAATTCAGGGTAAATAATATTGCTTCAGGCCAAATAAATGATACAACCACTTATATTGGCTACAAAGCGGGATTAACTAATCCTGCATTGGCTCATAATATTGGTATAGGTTCCAGTGCATTGCAAAATAATAATACAACACACAATATTGCAATTGGAGATAGCGCCTTATATAATAATACAGCAGGGGGAGTAACTGGAATTGGATATAAAGCTTTAGGCTCAAATGCCGGATTCGATAATATGGCCATTGGCTATCGGGCTCTTGACAGTAATACAACCGGATTTCGAAATGCAGGTATTGGTAATTTTGCCCTCTACAGAAACAAAGCAGGTTTTGTAAATACCGCCATTGGTTATCTTGCTCTTGCAAACAATACCGCTTCCTTTAATACTGCAATTGGCGACTTTACACTTGCGAATAATACAACAGGAAGTAGTAATACAGTTGTAGGTGCTGATGCCTTACCAGAAAATAGAACGGGAGCAGCCAACACTGTAATGGGAACCAATGCTATGTATACTAATATTAGTGGAGGCGGTAATACGGCAATAGGTTACCTGGCTATGTTTGTAAATGATAGCTCTTCGGGCAATACCGCCATTGGCAGACAGGCAATGTATTCACATAGAGGATTAAATGGAAACAACACAGCGGTTGGCATAGAATCAATGCAGTTTGACAGCATCGGTTTTACAAACGTAGCTGTTGGATGGAGATCGCTTCGCAATCATAAACGTGGAGGCGATAATGTAGCTTTAGGAGTTGGTGCACTTGAACAAGACAGCTCTGGCAACAATAATACTGCTGTAGGCAGGTCATCGCAATTTTTTCATAAAAGAGGAAACTGGAACACTTCCATAGGCATCAGCTCGGCCCAAAGAGGCGATACTACTTATGAAGTAACGGCTCTTGGTACACAGGCAGCGTTTTATAACAAAGTTCCTTATACCACAGCAGTAGGCACAAATGCTTTATTACTCAATAATTTTTATACAAATAACGACCCCGGAGAGGGTAAAGAAAATACTGCAGTGGGCCAACTGGCATTATCTTCAAATACCGTGGGTACAAAAAATACGGCTGTAGGATATCATGCACTCAATTCTTATGGTGGATCTTACTATGCATTTTCTACAAACCGTAACACGGCGGTAGGCGATAGTGCTGCCACAGCAACCATTGGGCAGGATAATGTGGCCATTGGTAACAAGGCCCTTACAAAAAATTTTACCGGTAGTCAGCATGTGGCTGTGGGCAGCAGGGCCTTAGCCAATACAACTGCCGGTTATCCTAATAGTGCAGTTGGCTATTCAAGTCAGGATAGTGCTACTACTGGATATGCCAATACATCCATGGGTTCTTATGCCTTAATGACCAACAAAGTAGGTTTTAATAATACAGCTATTGGTAATGCCGCTATGATGGAAGCTTATAATGCATCAACTACCAATTATTTGATTGATAATACTGCTATTGGTAACGATGCCTTACGCTTAACACGATACTACGGCCAAACAGCCATTGGTGCCGGCGCATTAAGAAACGATACGGCGGGTATTTATAACACGGCTGTTGGTTACCTGGCCATGTACGAAAATAAAACCGGAACTGTAAACACAGCTATTGGCACCAGTGCCTTACGTTTGGATACTTCGGGCTCAGGTAATGTTGCCGTGGGTGTTAATGCATTATACAATCACCGCACCGGAAATAATAATGTGGCCATGGGGTACAATAGCCTTTTAAACAGCAGGGATGGACAGAACAACACCGCTATTGGTAACTATGCCATGGTTAACCATAGAACAAATGGGCAAAATACAGCGGTAGGTTATGAATCTATGGAGCAGGACACTTCAGGTTTTAATAACACGGCCATGGGTTGGCGCTCTTTACGTACGGTAAGAAGTGGAGTAGAAAATACCGCCCTGGGTGTAGGAGCCATTGAATTCAGTGATTCATCTCATCGTAACACAGCCGTAGGCCGCTATGCCATGTTTGCTATAGGCGGCACAAATAATACCGCCATGGGTTTCTCCGCCATGGGCAATGGCATTGGTGCACCTACCACAGGCATTTACACCAGCGGAGTAACTTCCATTGGGGCATATTCAGGTTTTAAAAATATAGGCGCAGAAAATACTTTTGTGGGTGTTAATGCAGGCTACGGTGCCGGCGCAGATTCTTTAAAAGGCATTGAAAATACAGGCCTGGGTACCAACACCTTAACTTTTACCACAACCGGCCGCACCAATACGGCTGTAGGTTATGGTTCTTTATACAACAACAGCACGGGTAGCGGTAATATTGGCGTAGGTACCCGTGCATTGCTTAATAATACTACTGCCAGTTACAATATAGCCATTGGTGACAGTGCACTGTACAGTAATAATGCCAGTAGTAATGTGGCTATTGGTACTTTTGCCATGCGTAATACTAATACTGGAAATAACAATACAGCCATTGGCAATTATGCTATGCAAAACAACACGACGGGGGTTTTCAATGCTGCATTGGGTCACGAGGCTTTGAGGGCCGCAATTGGAAGTAATGAAAATGCAGCATTCGGACACAGAGCACTTGCAAGTTATACAACAACAGGCCCCACCTATAATAATGCCTTTGGAACCTATGCTTTAGAAAATCTTACTACAGGATTTCAAAACGTTGCCATGGGTAGCTGGGCAATGAGAAACCGGACGTCCGGAACATATAATACGGCCATTGGAAATTATGCAATGGGTACAGGTACTTCGGGAGATAACAATACCGCAATAGGTGCAAATTCTCTTATCAGCACAACAGGAAGTAATAATGCCGGCGTGGGTGCCTTCGCTTTATCTGTAAATACTACTGGCCAAGGCAATGCAACATTAGGTTATTTTTCTATGGTGTCAAATCAAGGTGGAAACTGGAATACAGCCATTGGTTCTTATGCACTAAATGCGAATATCAATTCTGATGGAAATACTGCTATAGGCCACCGCTCATTAGATTTAAACACAGCAGGGATAGATAACGTAGGTGTAGGATTTTATAGTCTAAAAAATAACACGGCCAGTTTTAATACAGGTTTAGGAACTTATGCAGGGGCTGGTATAACTACAGGGGCAAGCAATGTTGCCGTTGGGCGCCTTGCATTGAATGCAAATGGGGCTGCTTCATTTAACACCGCTGTAGGTACAAATGCACTTTTGGCTGCAACAACCGGTAACAACACAGCAGTGGGTTTTAATTCGGGTAGTGGTATCACCTTAGGAACCGGCAATACTTCTTTGGGTACCAGTTCAGGATTAGGTTACACTACCGGTATTAATAATACTGCCATTGGTTACTTATCTTACTCAGGTGCAAATAGCAGCAATTATACATCACTTGGATATTTTTCGGGAGGTAACTGGTCAAATGCGAGTAACCGCATAGAGATAGGGAATAACGCTATTACAAATATTGGAGGAATGGTAGGTTTCAGTGCCTTAAGCGATGTAAGGATTAAAAATAACATTAAAGAAGATGTGCCGGGCTTAAGCTTTATTGGATTGCTAAAACCAATTACTTACTATCTTGATATTCATAAACAACAACAAATAATGGGCAAAAAGGATATGGGGCCGGATTGGGAAGGAAAATATGATATCGAAAAAATAAGAATGAGTGGTTTTTCTGCACAGGATGTATTAGCTGCATCAAAGTCCATTGGTTACGATTTCAGTGGCGTGGATGTTCCTAAAGACGGCGGTATTATGAGTTTGCGTTATTCTGAGTTTGTAGTACCACTGGTTAAAGCCGTTCAGGAACAACAACAGCTCATTGAAAAACAACAAAAAACAATCGATGACCTTTTAAAAAGAGTTGAAAAGCTGGAACAGAAATAAGCATCAAAAAATCACCCAAAATGGGGATATAAATTAAATAAAAACGGGTTAATTTTATTAAACCTATAATTAAAAGTTATGAGAAAAATATTTTTGGTACTTGCGGTTTTTATGGCAGCTAAAACCAACGCCCAGCAACTGGTAAGGGCAAGCGGTAATGTACAAATAGTTACAACTCCCGGCACCAAGGTCGTTTTAATGGGAGGCGGAACAACCGGAGGTGGCATAACTTTTACGGGCACCAGCAACTGGAAGAGTGATGGAGATTCTATATACCTTAATAAAACCACCGCCCTTCCGGCTATAGAAGGCTGGCTTGATTCAACTGCTGCAGGTGCCTTAGACCCAACCAGCACCGGCAGTGTATTTTTCAGGGGTGCAAACAGGCAATCTTTTTATGGCCTAACCAAATTTTATAACCTCTTTATCCGCAATGCCGCCGGCGATACCTTACTTTCTTCCTGCGAAGTAAAAAATGAACTCCATTTGGATACCGGTTATATTTTTACACGTACCGGTTATGGCAACGACAGCCTGCTGGTTAGCAATCCGGCCATAACCGCCATTACATCTAATACTGCTATTCCATATTCACAAAGTTGGGTAAACGGCAGGCTTAGCCGCACCGGTAATGTGGTTGGTTCCGCAACTCCCAACCCCGCAATTGCCTATCTTTTTCCGGTAGGAAAAGGCAGCTTATATGCACCCGTAAAATTAGCCAAAGTAAATGCCAGCGCATCCACCTGGACTGCAGAATATACACCCGGCCTTCCATTTCAAAATACAAATATTTTTAGCCCGCCTTTAGACCATATTAGCAAAGTGGAGTATTGGGAAATTTCCAGCAGCAATCAGGGCACCACAAACGATGATGCCATGCTGAGTTTGTCGTGGAGAGGTTACAGCCGGGTAAGTGCTAACGCTGCAGTAAGAGACAGTTTACTGGTTGCGCAGTATATAGACCGTCCTCCTTTTATATGGGATGTACCCGGAGGTTGGGCAGCAGGTAGAGCAATTGGCCCCGACAGCCTTTCGGGCTATGTAACTTCCAGTGCGCTTACCAATAACTATACCTTTTTAGAGAGAAGATTTACCCTTGGCAGCTTCAGTAAATTCAATGCTTTACCTGTAAAACTGCTTTACTTTACTGCCATTGCCGATGGCAACAGGGTTCGCCTGAACTGGGAGGCTGCCAACGAGCAGGAAACGGTGAAATATGAAATTGAAAAATCACTCACAGGTGCCAATTATGTAAAAATAGGAACAGTACTCTCCAGGCAGTTATCGCAATCAGCTTATACTGATTTTGATTTTAACCCGGCAATGGGCTGGAATTATTACCGCCTGAAAATGACAGATAAGCAGGGCAATTTTACGTACTCGCCCATTAGGCCGGTTAAGTTTGAAAAAGGACTTGAGCAGGTAAACATCTTTCCGGTACCTGCAGCAACCGTGCTGAATATTTTGTTACCAACATCTTACCTAAACAAAGTACAGTTGCAGGTATTTGGGGTTGATGGTAAGTTTATTGCATTGCTGAAACCAACATCCAATTTGGTTGTGTTGAATGTACAACCGTTGGCTGCAGCCACTTATTTCTTAATCATTACAAAAGAAGACGGCAGCAAAGAAACCTACCGTTTTGTAAAACAATAATTTAATTCATAACAGTTAATATGAAAAAGTCAATCATAAAAATTACAATCGCTGCCGTTTTTTTTACGGTAATAAACTTTACTGCCTTTGCACAAAATGCAGATAGAAAACCTGCTATTGCCGAATCTGATATAAGCAGCGCACAGGGTAAGACTCTTATAACAACACCTGCGCCGCAAATTGTAACAGCCCCAAAAGCAATGACGATAACAGAGCAGCCAAAACCCATTATACCTGGCGGTGAATTTAAGCCAATGGATACCAATGTGCCGGTTAAAAACTATAGTAAAACAACTGTACCGGAAATTGCTCAACCGCCTGTTAGGCCGCTGTTACAAAAGCAACAGTAATTTTATTTAAACCGGTTTTTATAACTTCCGGTAACAGAAGATTTTTTATTTTAAGAGATGGGTTAACTACCTGATTGTGGTATTTTTTGTTTGTAGTAATGATGATACTTTCATAGTGGTGCATCTTAATACATATTGTTAATGAATAATTATTTATCAAATGGTTAGCGGCATTGATAAATTTTATTAACTTAACGTTTCAATAGCTGCCAAAATAAGCCCCAATACCTGCAAAGACTTTTCACCCCCTGAGAAACGGCTGTTTATTATTTAATTTTTCATCAATTTTTAGTATGACTAAATTTTTACGTTTGGTGCTTGCCATGTGCATTGCAACCATTTTACATTTTACCGCCAATGCACAATCAGTAAGTATCAACACAACCGGGGCTGTGGCCGCGCCCAGTGCCATACTGGATGTAACCAGTACTTTAAAAGGTGTACTGGTTCCCCGTATGGATAAACCTGCAAAAAACTTAATTGCCGCACCAGCCAATGGTTTGCTGGTTTACCAAACAGGGCCAGATAGTATTGGGTTTCATTATTACGACCAGCCAAATACCAGGTGGGTTTACATTAACGCCAGCGGTTTTGCAACAGATACCACTGCCTGGAAAATTACAGGTAACAGCAATATTACTTCAAATAATTTTTTAGGTACTACCAATGATAGTGCTTTAAGGTTTAGAGTAAGAAATAAGCCATCTGGTATTGTTGACAGTGCATCAGCCAATACCGCTTTAGGTTTCCAGAGTTTAGCAAATATAACCAGCGGTGTAAACAATACAGTCATGGGTGTATCAGCTTTAAGGGCCGACACTTCCGGATCAAACAACACGGCTATTGGCTTATCTGCATTACGAAATAAAGTGAGAGGCTCAAATAATGTAGCAATAGGTGTACAGGCTTCTTTTCTTGCAGATACGGTTTCAAATACAACTGCAATTGGCAGAGATGCACTTTACTATAATAAGCATCATAATAATTTTGCAGTGGGATTCTCTGCAGGTGCTAATGTAGATCTAAACCCCGTTAGTTCCCCAACAACAGAGGTAACTTATCTGGGTACTGAGGCAGGATATGGGTTCTGGGTTGGTTCTAAAACTACGGGTGTTGGTTACAGAGCCTTATGGAATTATGATACCCAGGCCAATATAATATGGGGTTCTGGCATAGGAAGAAATACTGCAATTGGAGACAGTGCCATGGCACTAACCTATGCAAGCAGAAATGTGGCAGTAGGAACCGAAGCCTTAAGCAGGGCAAGGGCTTCCTCACAAAACGTTGCTATTGGCGACAGCTCTATGGGTGGGGCCTTAAATACAGTTGGTAACGTAGCAATAGGTTACAAAACGCTTAGCAAGCAACAGGGACAGGGATACAATACAGCCGTTGGTTATTTTAGCCAGCGAGATTCATCAAAAAATACAATTTACAATACTTCTATCGGTGCTTTCAGTATGGAGTATAACCGAATTGGGGTTTACAATACCGGTTTGGGTTTAAGTGCTTTACGTTTAACAGACAGTGCATCTTACAACACAGCAGTTGGTACAGATGTGATGTATAATCACAGAAAAGGAGACCTGAATACTGCTATGGGGCACGAGGCAATGCAAAATGACAGTGCAGGTGCCCTTAATGTTGCCATGGGCTGGAGAGCATTAAGAAACAATAAAATTGGTGCAGAAAATACGGCTGTAGGCGTTGGTGCTTTAGAATTTGATTCATCGGGTAGCTTTAATACAGCAGTTGGCCGATATGCCGGGTTCTTGAATAAACGTGGTAATTATAATGTGGCAATGGGCATGCAGGCTGCTGTTACCAACGATACAGCAAGCTACACTACCTTGATCGGCTACCAGGCTGGTTATTACAACAGGAGCAACTACAATACCGCTATCGGTGCATTTGCATTAACCCAAAACAATTTTACCACAGGTGCTGCCACAACAGGTATTGAAAATACCGGCATTGGATATGGAGCCGGTTATCTTAATAATTTAGGTTCTCAAAATACCGCTGTTGGGCACCAGGCAATGAGGGGTGTGTCAACTTATATTTCTGGTAATAGAAATGTGGCGGTGGGTGATAGTGCTATGACGCACTTAAGTTCCGGATTTAACAACACAGCGCTGGGTTCTTTTGCATTGCGCCACGATAGCAGCGGCAGCAATAATGTGGCTATAGGTTACAGGGCTGCTGATAGTGCACGTAATACCTCGGCTGTAGTTGCAATAGGCAGCCTGGCATTGACATTTAACAGGATAGATAGTAATGTGGCCATTGGTTACCGGGCAGGTGGAAGATTGGGAGCCAACTTAAATTACAACCCAAGAGAAGCAACATTAATAGGAAACTGGGCAGGAGACGGCGCCTTCGCCAGCCATAAAAATACAGCATTGGGTTTTAGAGCTTTAACACAAAGAGCACCAAATGGTCAAGCCACAGACTATATTGATGGTGGCAGAAATACGGCCATAGGTGATAGTGCTATGGCAAATACCGTAGGTATTTCAAATGTTGTAATTGGTGCACAAGCCTTGCCTACTGGCGGCGTAGGCGTTTTTAATAATGTGGCAATAGGCGACAGTGCTATGGGCGGTGCTTCACTGGTAAACGACAATGTGGCAATCGGTTATCATTCGTTAAAAAATTCGAATTATGTAACCAGTTCCAATACAGGCAATACTGCAATAGGTGCATATACCGGCGGAAAAATTACCAGTGGTTACTACAACACCATCAGTGGCTATTTTGCCATGGAAAATGCTACCACCGCTGCAGGTGTAACTGCTATCGGCACTTCTTCCTTCAGAAACAATATCAGCGGCTTTGATAATGTGGGGGTAGGTATCAATTCCGGCTTGCATGTTACCAGTGGTGCCAACACTTATACCGGTAGTTATGCCGGTGAAGGGGCTTTGGGCTTAAGCACAGGTGGTTCAAATACCGGAACAGGCTATTTTGCATTATCAGATATAAGATCGGGTTTTAGTAATACCGCAATGGGCCGGCAGGCCCTGGCAGCAGATACCAGCGGAAGTTATAACGTAGCCATTGGGCAAAATGCCATGCTTACTAACTTGGCCAGCGATTTTAATACCGCCGTTGGATATAATTCTTTATTACTGCACAAACGGGCAGGCTTTACTTACAATACCGGCCTGGGCTCATTTGCGCTGGAACAGGACAGCAGCGGTTATCAAAACACTGGTGTGGGTACATCTGCATTCCGTTTTAATAAAACCGGAATATTAAATACAGGAATTGGCATCAATGCCGGTTATTATCAAAAAGAATCGTTCAATACATTTGTGGGTGGATATTCGGGTTTTGGCGAAAGGTCTTCTCCATCATATGTTACTGCAGATACGGGAAATTACAATACTGGTTTGGGTGCTTATTCCCTGTACCAGATTGCAAATGGAAATAATAACGTAGCTGTAGGATACAGCGCATTGCGAAGCGATTCCATCGGTGATCTGAATACCGCTGTAGGCAATGGAGCACTGTATTCAAATACCGGTTCGCATACAAACCAGGCTTTTGGCTGGAATGCATTGTATAATTATGACGGTACTGGCTTTGGCTATAATAATGCCTTTGGAGACCTGGCATTGCAGGGTTTAACCAGCGGTACTCAAAATGTTGCCATGGGTAGCTATGCTATGCTAGGCCATACAACAGGACAATTTAATACTGCTGTGGGAAACTACGTAATGGGGGGTGGAGCCGGAGGTAATAATAATACTGCTTTGGGTGCCAGTGCATTGTTTAATACCAGTGCCAATGGTAATGTAGGTATTGGATTCAACACAGGCACTACAAATACTACCGGTACCAACAATACTTTTATAGGTAACAGTGCCAATCCAACTACAGGTGCACTTACCAATGCAACAGCAATAGGTTTTAATGCAACAGTAGCACAAAGTAATTCTCTGGTGCTTGGACAGGCTGGTACCAGTGTGGGTATTGGCACTACAACACCTGGGGCCAGTCTAGATGTGAGCGGAACTTTTGCATTGGGTGCAAATGGCACAGTGTTAACACAAATAGTAAAGCAAACTATAAATACAGTTACAATACCTGCAGTAGGCGCTAATACTACTACCTTTGCTGATTATGCAGTTCCCAACGCAATTCTCGGTGGCTCTGTTGTCATTTCACCAAGTACTGCTCTTCCAACTGGTGTAATAATTGGTTTTGCAAGAGTTATCAGTACTGGCAATGTAAGGGTTACTTATGCGAATATTACCGGAACTCCAAGCTCGGCTTTGGGACCATATTCACTATATATAACTGTAATAAATTAATAAAATATTATCAACCTGTTAAAAAACACATCATGAAAATTATAAAATCAATTTCCGTAACAGTAGTCTTCCTTTGCACAACAACTTTACTTTATGCCCAGCAACCAAAAACAGAAATAGAAAAGCCAATTGAAGTAAAAATACCGGCAAGTGCCGCCAACAGGCCTTCTCCCCAGCCGCAATTACAACCACAACCGCAAGTTGCTGCCACCCCTACAGAAGCCCCGGCTGCTGCAGCAGCATCATCGCCATTAACCCGAAAAGAAGATGCAATACCGGTAGAAAAAGAGAAACCGGAAACCAAAACATTTAATAAAAATGATATTGCCACGCCAGGCGGAGAAGAAGGCAAAAAAATAATGGCCGGAAAAACCACCAGGCCAACACCGGAAATAAACAATCATTCAACCATTGATCCAAAACCGGCACCGCTGGTTAAGCCGGCCAACACTGCAAATGGGCAGCAGCAATAACAAACTATTTATAGGATTTTTCTTCCTATCATCCACCTGTTGCAAAACAGGTGGTTTTTTATTTTACCGGTATTTCAATTAATTTCGTTCAAATATTTCAAGATGATACAACGCATTCAATCTATATGGTTATTAGTGGCTGCTGCCTGTGCCTTTGCCAGTCTTAAATTTTCATTTTACAGTGGCAACAAATTAAACGACCCACTGCTGTACGAACTGAATGGCACTTCTACTCTTTTATTAATGATAACAACCATTGCTGTTGGCGGCCTGGCACTGATTACTATTTTTCTTTTTAAAAAAAGAACACTCCAACTCAGGCTTTGTGCACTGGGCATTTTGCTGGAAGCTGTGTTGATATTTTTATATTATCGTGAAACAACAACTTTTACGCAGGGTACTTATTCTCTAACTGCCATCTTACATAGCGTTATTCTTTTAGCATTTGTACTTGCTGCAAGAGGTATTAATAAAGATTCAAAACTCTTAAAAGAAAGCGACAGGCTCAGGTAATTAAAGGTAATTTTTAGGGTATCTATAGAGTAGCTATAGGGTTGCTATAGGGTACTTCATCCCAGCAGAATAGCTAGCAACGCCGTAGCTACTTTATGCATACCAGCAGCCAGACACTACCTCGGTTACACCTAAATTGCCGGCAAAGTTGTGATGTAGCGTAGTTGTCATGCCACTACGAATACAAAAACCTCCCCGTGTAACTTTCTTTGCATTTTTTCAGGTCGGTTGGCTTACCGGCAAACACCAGGTTGCCGCCTGCATCGCCTGCCTCAGGGCCAAGATCAATTACCCAATCAGCACTTTTGATAACATCGGTATTGTGCTCTATCACCAAAATAGTATGCCCCTGCTCTATCAATGCATTAAACGATGCCAGCAATTTTTTTATATCATGAAAGTGAAGACCGGTTGTAGGTTCATCAAAAATAAATAAAATGCTTCCCTGTGTTCTGCCTTTGCCAAGAAACGATGCAAGCTTTACCCGCTGTGCCTCGCCACCAGATAAGGTATCGGATGATTGCCCAAGTTTTACATAACCCAAGCCAACATCACTGAGTGGTTGAATTTTTTTTGCAACATCAGCACCGGCTTTATCTGCGCCGTAAGAAGCGTTGAAAAACTCAATTGCTTCATCAACACTCATTTCCAGCACATCATGAATACTTTTGTCTTTGTATTTTACCTCCAGCACTTCTTCTTTAAAACGTTTACCACCGCATACATCGCAGGTAAGGTGTACATCTGCCAAAAACTGCATTTCAATAGTTTGTTCGCCTTCGCCTTTGCAGGCATCGCATCTCCCTCCATCTACATTAAAAGAAAAATGTTTGGGTTGAAAACCCCGCATTTTACTCAGCGGTTGTTTGCTATACAAATCTCTTATCTCATCATACGCTTTTATATAAGTAACCGGGTTACTGCGTGATGATTTACCGATCGGGTTTTGATCTACCATTTCTACCTGTGCAATAAAATCAACATCGCCGCTGATGGATTTATGCAGACCGGCTTTTTCAACTCCCTCGCCTTTTAATTTCTGCAAAGCAGGATATAAAATTTGTTTTATCAGTGTTGTTTTACCGCTACCACTAACACCGGTTACCACACAAAAAAGCTGAAGCGGAAATTCAACTGTAATGTTTTTTAAATTATTCTGCCTGGCTCCTTCCACTTTTACTGAGCGGTGCCATTTACGAACCTGTTTTGGCGGCTCAATACTCATCTTACCCGATAAATATTTACCCGTAAGGCTTTCTGTATTGCTGATTATTTCATCATAGTTTCCTTCGGCAACTACCTCTCCACCTAAATGGCTTGCCAGCGGGCCCATATCAATAATATGGTCGGCTTCTCTCATCATCATTTCATCATGCTCAACAACTACAACTGTGTTTCCTAAATCTCTCAACTCTTTTAAAACAGTAATCAGCCTTTCTGTATCACGACTGTGTAAACCGATAGATGGCTCATCTAAAATGTATAAAGAGTTGGTTAAATTACTACCCAGGCTTCTGGTTAACTGAATACGCTGACTTTCGCCACCGCTCAATGAGTTTGCCAAACGGCTTAAGCTAAGATAGCCCAAACCTACATCCAGCAAGGTTTTAATGCGGTGATGAATTTCAATCAATATTCTTTTTGCCACCTGCTGATCGTATTCGCTCAGTTTTAATTTATCAAACCAAACAAACAAATCTTTAACTGGCAAATCACACAACTGGCCAATATGTTTACCGCCAACTTTTACATACAAAGCCTCTGGCCGCAGGCGGTAACCTTTGCAGGCAGTGCATAAAGTACGCCCACGGTAACGGCTTAATAAAACACGGTATTGTACTTTGTATAAATTCTGTTGCACTTCATTAAAAAAATCGTTGATGCCTTCAACATGTTCATTTCCATCCCACAAATCTTTTAATTGCTTTTCGGTTAAATCAATAATGGCTTTGTGTACCGGAAAATCAAATTTCTTTGCAGCTTTTACAAATGCTTCTTTCCACAAGCCCAGCTTCTCTCCTTTCCAGGGGGCAATAGCACCTTCGTACACACTTAAACTTTTATCAGGAATAATTAAATCAGGATCAATACCCAGTATCTGCGAAAAACCTTCGCAAACCGGGCATGCGCCAAAGGGGTTGTTGAAGGAAAATAAATTAGGCACGGGTTCTTCAAACACAATTCCATCGGCCTCAAACTTATTGGAGAAATGGAGCAGTTTACCTTTATTCAATTCTAAAAACATTTCGCCTTCACCTTCGTAAAAAGCGGTGTTCACTGAATCTGCAATGCGGTGCAGCTCATCTTCATCAAAGCTTTTGGATACGAGGCGGTCAATCAAAAGAAAGGCACCCCCACCTCCGCCGGTTGGCGGAGGGATTTTGGAGCCTGAGATTTTAAACAGTTTTTTTTGATCAGGCTCGTTCATTTCCAGCAGATCTTCAATTCTTATGGGTTCCTGGTTAACGTATAATCTGCTAAATCCTTTCTGCAATAAAATATTTAGTTCTTCAGCTACATTTCTTTTTGCATGTTGTTTAAATGTAACAAGCAGCACAACTTTATCTCCTTCTGTTAAATTCTCAATGGCTTTTACCACATCAGCCACATCATCTTTTTTAACTTCTTTACCACTTACCGGCGATATGGTTTTACCGGCACGGGCAAAAAGCAGGCGCAGGTAATCATAAATCTCCGTCATGCTGCCAACAGTACTGCGGGGCGTACGGGTAATTACTTTTTGCTCAATAGCTATGGCCGGGCAAAGGCCTTTTATGTAATCCACATCTGGCTTGTTCATGCGCTGCATAAACTGGCGGGCATAGGCGCTCAGGCTTTCGGCATAGCGGCGCTGGCCCTCTGCAAAAAGCGTATCAATAGTTAAGGAAGATTTACCGGAGCCTGAAACACCGGTTACTACAATCAATTTATCTCTGGGGATTGTTACAGATACATTTTTTAAATTATGTACTCTGGCTCCTTTGATGTATATATCTTTTTGTTGTGGTATGGATGGGGCTGATTTTTTTTGTTTTTCTTTTGTTATGGCCATGCTCAAAATTACTATTATTTATGCTGTAATTAATATGTGAAACTTTTCATAAAGCGTATTATACCTAGAATTTTATAACAACTATGTGTTAGTTTTATTTTATAGTTAGAGTGCAATACAAAATCTGAAAACGTAGTTTTACTAAGTAATAAAACTTTTAAGATCGGGCGTTAGTACTCATACTATTTCATAAACAACTTCTATTTTTACAGTCCAATATCCAAAAAAATGAAAAGCCGTTACAAGCCTATCTAAAAGACTTCTACGTATTTTTTCACCTTTTTTGGACCTGTTAAAAAAATATCCTAACAATCTAAAACTGTAGAAGTTTATGAAGATCCTAAACAATTTAACCGATCAGCAGCTTATCCATTTATACATGGAAGGCGATGCCAATGCCCTTGCAACCATTGAAACCCGTTACAAGGACAAAATTTTTACCTCTATTTACCTGTTGGTAAAAGACAAGTACCTGACTGAAGACATTTTTCAGGACGTTTTTATCCGTATCATCGACACTTTAAAAGGTGGCCGTTATACCGATGAAGGCAAATTTTTACCCTGGGCCATGCGTATTGCACATAATATGTGTGTAGATCATTTTAGAAAAGTGAAACGTACGCCTACTATTAAAACCAGCGATGATCGTGACATTTTTGAAGTATTGAATTTTAGTGAGCCCGGTGCCGACCAAAAAATAATGAATGGCCAAAGCCAGGATAAAGTAAGAAAAATGGTTGATCTGTTGCCTGAAGACCAGCGTGAAGTTATTATTTTACGCCACTACGCCGATTTAAGTTTTAAAGAAATAGCCGACCTTACCAGTTGCAGCATCAATACAGCTTTGGGCCGCATGCGCTATGGTTTAATTAACCTGCGTAAAATGATGACCGAAAAACAAATTGCTTTATAAACTTATTACAATCTTCTCTGAAGGAGAAGAAAAATCTGTAATCCCCCGATTAAAACTAAAAACCTCCATTTATGTGGAGGTTTTTTAATAAACTTTGGCAAAGTTATTTCAGCAGGTTATTATTTTTTTGATTTCTCAAATGCATCCAGACCGCAGATCAGCCAATCTTTATACTCCTTTATACCAGGTGTATAGCCAACCGGATTATTCATTAATTTTTCATCTCCATTTAAAATGGCATAAAGCGGCTGTGCATTGTTTTTAAAATTTTCAGTTTCAAATGTTGCCCATTTATCACCAACGGTTAAAATTTCTTTTGCAGTACCCTCTTTGGTAGTATACGTAAATTGCTTTGCTGCCGGAAGCCTTTGCTTATCATCTACATAAAGTGAAACAAGGATAAATTTTTCAGTCATTAAAGCCTTAATCTCCGGATCTGTCCACACATTTTCTTCCATTCGCCTGCAGTTAACGCATGCATAGCCTGTAAAATCAATCAGTATAGGTTTATTCTCGGCCT
>JAYURR010000126.1:0-12168 GCA_043756605.1 Chitinophagaceae bacterium | reverse complement strand
TGCTGATTATATAATTTTCGGCTCCGGTTTTTGAGAATTCATGTCGTTGTATGTGCATTTTTTAAGTTTCGTTAATAGCTACTGCGTAAATATTTTCAACTTCAAAATTTTTAATTGTTTTTTTTAGCGACATGGATTAATTCAATTACTATATCCTGACCGCATAAAAAATTATCACTTCATAACAATGACGTTATGATATAATCGGATGTATGTTCAACAGGAAAATTATAATCTTTAGCCATTACACAAAGGCCGGTGATTGGCAATGAAACCAAACCTTCGGGAAGGTTTTCCTGTTTACGTGACCAGTATGTTTTATGATTTTTTAATGCAGTTAGCAGATTTTGATTAAACTCTTCTTTTTTATTAAACAAAATTGAATTGTACATATCAATCAACGGCCCAATAATATATAAGGCATAATCATAAGTGCTGTCGGGCATTTTATCTTCCTTAATTTCATTAGCTGCTGCCAGGAGGTTTTTACCGTGCGGTTCTGCTTTATTAAAAAAACGTTGAAGAAATTTTGCAAATAACAGGCTGTAAACACCTCCTGTTGTGTTAGTTTTTGCGCCAACAGCATCCAAATCAATTTCACACATTTTGTGTACCGATTCCATATCCCTGCATGCAAGGGCTGCCATATATGCAATCGTCCAGTTATGGTCAGAAACGAGGTAATTTTTATCTTCAGGTATTACATCGTATTCAGTACCCTGAAAAATAATTTTTACATTTTTATCTACATTTAATGCAAGCTGATACTTGCAAATAACCGTTTCTATAAATTTCAGAAGTAAATCTTTGGTTTTACCAGAGTCTTCATTAAGTGTTGCAGTGTAATAAAAACTTTCAAGGTAGCTGTCAGATAATCCAGAAAGAACGAAATATTTTCCATTTTTTATTATGTTAGTCAGATAAACAGGCGTGTCATCAATATTACCCTCCAGATTTTCTGTAATAATTTGCCTGTTAAATAAATTCCTTTCAATATGCATAAAGTATAAGTTTTGATTATTGAAGATCAAATTTTTTAAGTTCAGCGGGTTTTAACGTGCCGTCGGGATTTAGTTTTTGAGATATTTTATAATACTCCAGATTTTCGTAACGCATTGCCACTTCAATCTTTCGGGCAATTTGTGCGTCTTCTCCACCTCTTGCTTTCATTTCTTCCACCGTTTTTTGCAAATATTCTTTTGTGCCTTGTTCAGCACGTTTACAACCGCCTACTTCTTTACTTCCTACATCACTACTGCCGCCTTTTGCTTCCACTACTATTACTCACTGGCGCAAGTGTTTCGCCTTAGCGGGTCACTTGTGCCGACCAGTGTTAGCGGTTAGCAACCGCAGCATACGCTTACCAAGATAAAGGCACTGGTTTTTCTATTACTGTCACCATTATTTTTTGCAAAGAATATTCGCTTATTGGTAAATGCCACTTAATAGTTTTGTAAAAGTAACCTGCAGTTACAAACCGCTAGGACTGGCGTACGTAAGTAATCCCAGAATCATCACATTTGAGTTAATGATTTTGAGAAGGAACACTTGTGCCAATTGTATCTTCTGCATAAAATTTTTAGAATTTATAACTCCTTTCAATTATCCACCAGCGATTGAATAATATAATCAGATGTATGCTCAATTTTAAAATCATAATCTTTTGCCATAACGGCCATAGCTGTAAGTGGAATGGAAATGAGGCCATCTGCAAGATTTGCTTGTTGATTAGCCCAATAACTTTTATGTAACTCAAATGCATTTAACAGCATAGCATTAAAATCATTTTCATCTTTCATTAGCAAAGGTGTAAAAATATCAATCACAGGTCCATCAATATGCAGTGCATATTCGTAAGTAGAATCCGGCATCTTATCTTTTTTAATTTCATTAGCTGCGGCCAGCAGGTTTTGGCCATGTGATTCCGCCTTTTTAAATAAACGCTGTAAAAATTTTGCAAATAAAAGGCTGTAAATACCTCCAGTTGTCTTCGTTTTTGCCTGAACGACATCAAGATCAATTTCGCAGAGCGAATGAACAATATCCATTCTTCTGCAAGCCAATGCAGCCATATAACTTTTAGACCAGCCCTGGTCTGAAACAGTGTAGTTTTTATCAGGAGCTGTAATTTGATATTTCTTTTCTAAAAAAGAAGCTGTAATATTTACTCCGGCATGAGTAGCCATCTGGTATTTTACCAGGCTTGCTTCTGCAAATAAGTTTACGTAATATTTTACTTTTTTTGCTTCCAGTTTCAATGCGCCGGCATAATTTAAATTTTCGAGGGCACGGTTGCAAATACCTCTGATGATTAAATTTTCTCCTTTTTCAAAATCATTTATATAGTCGCCTAATGAAATTTCATTTAGTTCATAATTTTTTAAAATTATTTCTTTGTCAAAACTGTTACTGGCAATATGCATAAAAAAATATTTAGTCTTCAATGTCAAATTTCTTAATTTCAACTGGTTGCAAATTTCCATCTGCATCTACTTTTTGCGAAACTTTATAATATTCAAGTTTACCTTTATCAAGTGCTGTCTGAATTTTATCAGCTATTTTAGCATCTTCTCCACCCTTTGCTTTCATTTCTGCTAATGTTTTATCCAGATATTCTCTGGTACCTTGTTCTGCCCGCTTTCCATCAGCTACATTCTTACTTCCCACATCAGAACTTCCACCCTTTGCTTCAACAACTTTTACCTGGCCAGTTGTTTCATCAATATATACCTTATCTAAGGTACGACTTCCTTTTCCTGTATAAGCAGGTTCCAGGCCAAATTTTTCTTTCATGGCCAGGTCGGCAGCATGCTCTCCCATTTGTTCACTCTGGTCAATTACTTTTTTATTTGCATCGTTATATTCATCGGTTCCTTTTGTAGTGTTTTCATTTCTTGCTTTTAACTCCTCTGCACGTTTTGCATGGGCGGCTTTTAAAGCATCTGCCTCTTTTGATGTCATCCCTGCTGTATCTATTTTGTCAATTTTATCTTTTGGTTTTGGCAATGTTGCATCCTGCTCATATTTAGCTTCAATATCTACTTCACGTGGTGCTTTACCATCAAAATCTTTAAACTTACCAGGGTTATCAGGGTCTGGCACCCGCTGTTTGCCGGTTTCATTGCTTGGTTTTTTTGCATAAATGGGCTCCCCATCTCCGTTAGCTCGCCAATAGTAACCATCTTCTGCTTCGGGCAATCCCATTTCCCTGGCCTTTTTTGCTCCGGAGGTTAAACCTGCTTCATCACGTAATTTTGCTTCCAGATCGGCTGCTGCCTTTACTTTTGCGTCGCCATCAGGCATTGCTTTCACTCTATCCAACTCATCCTTAAATGCAGGCTGTTTCAATTCTTCGTGATATTTTAATTCTAGCACTTCGCAGGTGCTGCATTTAGCAATGGCGCCATTTTCCATCACTTTTAATTCGTGCCCATCATCAGTTTTTGTTTTACCAATAACGCCTTCGTCGTTTTGAGCATGTACAGCATCAGGGTTTTCCTGTGCAGCATTTTTAGGTGGTGTTTCTGTTGAGGGAGAATCCGTTTTTCCTTTTACTTCTGTTTCTACTTTTGGATGCAGATCCGCATCTGTTTTTGGTGCAGTTGTTTCTGCTTCCGTTTTGGGAGTTTTTGGCGCTTCAGTATCTACTTTAGTTTCTGGCGCATCGGTTGTTTTGGGTGCCGATGGAGAATCTACTTTAACTTCAGGCGCTTCTATATTTGGCACTTTGGGTGCTGCAGGTGCATCTACACTTATTGATGTTTTTATTTTTGTGCCTGCGGCTCCGCCAAGCCCTTCGCCAAACTTCATTGATTTGCTTTGTATTCCATCTACCCCTGCACCAAACTTACCCAGCTTATTTATATTGCCCATGCCAACACTCATACCAGCACTAATGGCTGCACCTTTAGCAATTTCGCCCCAGTTCATAGCTCTTCCATCTTTAAATGCCTCGTATGCTTCAATGGCAATATTGCCACCAACATCAAAAGCCATATCAACCCCAAAACGAATGAGTGCCGGCGCAATGCCTTGTGCACCTTTGGTTATAAACTGGCCCAATGCCCCACCGGCACCACCCAATGCACCGCTTACTGCGCCAATGATGGCGGCTTTGGCTACACCTTCAAACAATGGTTTGCCATCAATAATATTATTGCCCATTTGTATTACTGCACCGGCGGCAGCACCAACAATGGCACCGCCAACCACCGCCCCAATTGTGGCGGCTGCTGCACCTGCACCCAATGCCGCGGCACCCGCTGTTACAAAACCAATAACCGCAGGGCCAATCACCAGGGCAACGAGTACCACTACAAGTATTACCAGTAATATTTTTAATACACTCTTCCAACGGGGTTGTACTTCACTTGCTGCTTTTGCTGCTTCAGTTTGTATAGTGCTTATAAAATCTGCAGCATCTACCGATTCTTTAAATGCTTTTTCAATGTCTTTACTACTGGTGTCAAGTCCATCGGTTAAACTTTTATAATACGCTTCAAAAAACTTATCTATGCCGCCCGAAATTTCGGCAAAGCCTTTGGTAGAAGCAGTTACAGCATTGTTTGTATTTTCTCCAAAATCTTTGCTTAATTGTTTAAATGTAGATATGGCATTTGAAATAAGGCTTGCCATTACCGGCGGCAAGCCGTTATAAATTTCGTTAGACTGATCAATACCGGTTTGTGTAAGCTGCTGCATTTCCTGCACGGTTAGCTGTGCTGCTTTGGCAATTGCCATAGATGCCTGTATGCCTGCCTTGCGAAAACTGCTATTAATGTTCAGTGTTGCATTTCCAAAACCAGCAGTTGCACCGGTTAACGCAGCTTTTAGCAGGTGAGCCGCCGGGGCATTGTTTTCAGTAATATTCTTTTTAAAATCATTAATGCCTTTTACCAGTAAATCAATGGTATCAATAGTTGATTGCGCCATTGAAGAAGAAGACTGCATGGCTTCTTTATCAATATTATTTAGCTGCCCCTCGCCAATGGCAGTTATTTGTGCCAGCATTGCCTTTTCCTGGCTGGTAAGGCCCGTTGTGGTGGCTTTTAAAGTTTTAGCGGCAGATTGCGTAAGGCCTGATTTTATTTTTTTAGCCTGATCAAGTGTTTGCTTTAAAGATGTATCAATATTTTTTGTGGCTGCATCATAATTTTGTTTTAATGCCTGCCTCGATTTTTCTACATTTTCATTTATTACCTGCAGGTCTTTTCCTTTACCTGGGCCGTTTACCAATTTATCTGCCTGCTCTGTGCCAGCATTTACCAATCCCTTTTCTGCATTGCGGTATTGCTTACCAACCTCCCTTGCAGCTTTTGCCCTGGCCTCGTACCGGTCAGATGTAAGCGGGCCATCCAAAAGGCTATCATCTATTCCGGTAACATGCGGATCGTAATTAGTGCTTGCATAATTATCTGCTTTGGTAACCGCATAATCTCCTGCTGCTATACCTGCCGCTTTAAATTTATCTGCGGCTGTTGTATATATTCCATCCAGTTTTGGCAACTGTGTTTTGTAAGCATTTTCCAGTTTTTCGCTTTCGGCTTTAAAAGAACTGTCTAAGGTACTTTTTGCACTGGTGGCCGCTGCATTTGCCTGGCTTACTGCACTTGTATAATTTTTATTGATGGTTGCAAATGCGCTGCCGGCCTTTGCCTTGGCCTGTTTTTTAAGTTTTGTATGCTCTGCTTTTATTTTTGCAAGCTGTTGCTGCATTTGCGAACGCACATTAATTCTGGCTGCGGTAGCTGTTAAATCAATAACCGGATGAACTGCATTGCCTGCTGTAAAAACCTGTTGTATTTTAAGTACTGATGCTTTTACAAAATCGTTGGCATGGCCTTCTGCCATGTTCTTATTCTTCAAAGAATCTTTGCTGGCTTGTTTGGCCGGTTCTTTTTTTATTTTTTCATCTTCTTTAAATAAAATTGATTGGGCAAGGCTTTTAATGCCGGTTTGCTTTGCAGCTAATTTGCTGAGTAATATTTTTTTGTTAACGGCTTCTTTTTCTTTTCCTCCCTTATCGTTTGCTACCTCTTTTTTATCGGCTGGTTTAGATTTGTCTTCTCCTTTTTTCAGTTTATCAACACCCGGCATGCCTTGCAAAGGATCGCCGCCTTTTTTTGCCTTTTCGTTTGATTCTTTGATGATAGCATCTGCAGCACCTGGCAAGGCAGCCTGTTTTGCGGGGTCAATAGTTTCATAATCTTTACTTATATCTACTATGGGTTTTTGAGCAGGCTGCTTTGGTGCGGCATTTTGCATTTTGCTTTGTAAGCCTGCGGGGGTTGCAGGTTCAGGCGCAGTTTTTTTCTTTTCTTCTTTGTCTTTATTTTTTGGTTTATTTTGCTTTACTGCTCCCTGCTGAACAGTGTGCGTTAATTCATGCGCCAGTAAATGTTTCCCTTCGGTTGTTTGCGGGTTAAATTTATTTTTATTGAAGAAAACGTGATTGTCTTTTGCGAAAGCCTGTGCATTTATCTGGTTGCTTAATTCAGCAGCTTTTTCATCGGTGTGTATTTTTACATTACTTACATCGGCATTTAGTTTACCACCCATAGATTCTGCAGTGGCATTATCAAGCGCATGGCCGCCTGCTGCACCCTCATCAAGTTTTTGAGAAAAAGACTGAGCCGCAGAAACCGGTTTGCCTTTTTTGCTGCCAGAACCCAATTCAATATTTTGTTTTGCTTGTACACCTTTTTCCTCCGCCTCGCATGCGGCGCATTTGGCCTGCACATCGCTACCGTTTGTTTTTTGCTGTACCGTTACATCGTCATCATCGCAGCCTCCTTCGCAGGTATGCTCTTTAGCCGGCTTGTTTACAATTTTATCTGCAACTGCATCGGCTTCTTTTTCAAATTTATTATCCTTGGGATTACTGTTTTTTTTTGCCTGTATGGCTGAAAAAAAAGAATTTTCCGGAGCTGCAATTGTATTTTCTGTTGCCTTAAAAAAAGTACCGCCAGATGAATTGGATTCACCTGTTTTAGAGCCAGCCTTTTTTGTTGCAACACAACTCATTTTTAAAAATTACTTTCAAATTTGTATTATAAAGGGATAACACTATTTCCTTTTGTATTACCATTCAACTGTAAGCAACTGTTTCATCCATGGCAGTTTAACCATCGAAACTCCCCAGGGCAAACGGTCTTTTAAAATATCTACCGTTTTTTGTTCTATCTGTAATAACCAACCATTTTCATTGGCAACTAATTTGCCAAACCGCTGAATAAAAGTTTGCTGCAAACCTTCTATTGAAGTTTGCTTTAACGCAATCCAATAATCTATAACCTGCTGCAGCAAAGCATTGCATTCTAATTTGTCGCCAGCAGTAAGTTCTGCCAAATGCTCCACGGTTTCTGTAATCTCCATACCGCATAATATTTTCATTATTGGCCATTCAAACTCCGGCTGCATTTCATCAAACCCACATAAATAATTTAGGCAGGCAATTGCTTTTGCATTGTCAATAATTTTATCATCTTTTGCAACATCCAATTCAGTAAATAGCGCAGCTAAAAAAGGATGCAGCAATACAAGGCCAGCATTGTTTATAAAGATTTGACTGGCGGTATCAGTTTCTTTATTTTGTGCTGAAGGCTCATCTGTGTTATCACCTGGTATTTGATCATTTTTAGTTTCTTCAATCAACTTTTGCAGCAGTGTAATTTTTGATTCTGATGTATTGGCAGATGTCGAAATTTTTCGGGTGATTTTTGTTATTGTATTTTCAAATTTCTGAAACGAATCAGCAATGTAAATTGTATGCATACATTCATTCCAGAATAAAAAAACTATCCTGCTTTCTACATCTTTACCAGTATTTTTTTGTGCATTTATTTCTGGTAGCTTTTGTTTGGGTTTAATTGTAAAATCAGCTACTTCCTTTGCAACTTCATTAATTTTCTGGTAAAGCGTTTTAATAGTATCAGTAGATTGCTGCAAAAAAATGGAAGCAAATTCAAACTTAAAATCATTTGTAAACTGATGAATTAAACGATACAAAGCCGCAGATTCGGCTTTTAAAATGCTTCCTGCAATTACCCTCATTTTATGTTTACTCATCATTTTAAAAAATCCAATTACCTGTTGCTCAAACTCCGCAGCACTGGTTATTTTGCACCACCAGGGCATAAATCCTTTCTCAATAAAAAATAAGAAAGCATCGGCAGGACTGTGATTTTTGGCTATTGTATTTTGTACCAGCGCATTTAGTTTTTGTTCCTCATCCTCAATTTTAAAAATATTTTTTTGGGGTTGAATAGATTTTGCTTTTTTCTGTAACTGTTTTTCAAGCAAGTCAAGCAATTGCTTCTCGTAATTAATCAGATCAATTTCTCCGGGCAACAATTTTATATCCAGATGCAGTTTATTAATGTATATATACTCATCTCCGCCAAAATATTTATCAAAAATCATCTGCATTTTATTGCTGAAACTTCCTTTAATGTAAGCAGCAGCATCTTCTTTAATGCAAAACGCTTTGCTTACCGGCACGCCATGCACGTGGTATATAACCTTATTTACAATATGGTTACTGGTTGCTGCCATGTTTACAAGCCGTGTATTTCTTTTAGGTTTGCCATGGAGGCCTGTATGTCTTTCAATGCTAAAGTGGCTGCTTCTTTCGTCATCGCTGCTGCATTTTCTTTGGTTAATAAATTTGCATTTGCAGCAGTAAGTGTGCGTTGCGGAATGGTGTAAACTTTTTCGTAACTGCCGCTTAATTTAATAAATGAGTCTTCGTATTTGCCAACAACTTCGTTGTACTTTTTAGTTAAGCCATCGCCCACCACATCGTTTTTAACTTTATAAATATCCAGTTCTTTTTTAACGTCGAAAACTTTTGGATTATATACCGGCTCGTTAAACAAATGCAGGTAGTTAAAATCTTTAACCCATTTTATTGGCCTTGGCGGTACTGTATCAATTTTTACAACCGTATCTACCAATTCTTTACAAACATAAGGCAGGTAAAAATCGGCAACTACGGTACTGGCACCATTAACTGTATTGTACACCAATACAAAAGTGCCGCCTTTGCAAACACCGGCGTTGTGCAGCATGGACGGATGCTGTTTTAAAAAATTACTGAATACATATCCATCAATTGTTTTGGTATCTGATGTTGCTTTAAAATCGGCAAGCCAATCGAGAATGTGCGGATTAAAATTATGCGCCACATTATCCAATGGCGTATTAATGCCTGCACCGGTAAAATATTTTACTTTTGAGCCCAGGTTTGCCGACTTGGGGATCATTGCATGCTGCAGTTCACTAAAGTTTGTATTACCGGCAGGCGCAGTCTTCATGGCTGCCTGCGTTTCGGATATGTGCGTATCAACCTGTGTACGAAGTGCTTTCACCTCATCACGGTATTTTTTCAAATCATCTGTTTTTATGGTTATACCTTCTTTTACCAGTTCCGCATCTGCAGGTAATCTCGTTTCCACTTCTGCATTGTTTAATTTAATATGCTCCAGGTGCGTATTCCATTTTATTAAATGGCTGTTGTATAAAATATCCAGGTGCGGAAAAATATGATCTTTAATGGGAGTAATTGTTTTGCGATCGCTTTGCAGTTGCACACCAACTACTTCAAAAGGCAGATCCATTGAAGTACGCAATTTATTTATTGATGCCAGTACCTGTTTGTATTCACGGCCAATATGCCCCTCAATTCTAAAGAATTCGCAATCATCTATATTATAATCAAGCGGAGTTATGGTTTGCGATAAAGTACTGTAACCATTATCTTTTACACCGTTTGCATCGTAACTTTTTATAGCATTGATGCGGTTGCGTTTTGTTTTCTCATCATTCCAAACCGGTGCAACAGCTTGTGCAGTGTAGTAGCAGGGTATGGCTCTATCGCCCAATAATTTATTAATACCTGATGATGGTGTTATTTTAATTGGATCCCGTAAAGAAAGAAATTTAAAGCTGCCTATCAACGTAACAATCCGGGTATAAAGATTCATGGCGGTTTTGAGTAAATCGTCTTTATGATTTAAAATGGGCGATTCGATAAAACATTGCCGGTAGGCGCAAGTATGAAAATTATCGGCCGCCACCAACTCTCCCAATGCAAGATGTTTGGGAAAAGCATCTGCATCAATACAGCAACTGTAGCACAATTCAAATATTGATTCTTTAAACTCGTTGTAAGCATCAGCAATTTCTTTTGTAAAATCGTACACGTACTGAATATTGTTACTGCCTTTTTCAGATAAAAGTTCTTTCAGCTTTTGCTCAAATGCCGCACCTGCATTAAAATTATTTTTTAACCTGCGTCTTGCTAAAGCAGATTCGGAATTTCTGATAACCCGTGTATTTACAAAAGGAATGTTACCGTTGGATGCGTAGCATTGGAAAATACCCTGTGCAATACCATCAGCTTTTGTAAGTGCACCAGATAATGACAAATCGCCGGTGTTTACGTTGTTTAGAACTGAAGCATAGGCATTACGTAAATCGTTATAACTAAACACCGAATCATTTTCGTTTAAAAAAACACGTGGTATGCTTACATCAATTAAGTTAAAATAATTATCGCTGCAGCAGGGGCTGTTAAAAGCAATTTTATCATAGTCGGTTTTCTTCATCAGCAAAAACTTAAAGTTGCTTTGCTGAATGATGCCTTTGTTATCACACTCATCCGATGAGCAGATGTCGGTATCTTCCTCGTACTGGCAAACATAAATTAGTACTATAAAATCTGCTGCCAGGTTTTTCTCCGCAAAAAAAGTTGATAGCGGAGTGAGTTCCTCTTTTACTTTAGTTTTTTGCGGTATGGCCTCCCAAATGGCAACAGTACTACCATCGCCAATGATAGCTTCAAAAGGTTTGTACTTCGCTTTCTTATCATCCAATGCAATTACATCTGAAAGTAAAATATCGTTTTCCAAAACAGCCAGATCCCCGTCGGATGTTAGCCCCACACCTTTAGTGATGGCTATATTATTGTTGCTAAAAAAAATATTGAGGCCGCACACAATACCTGCACCCAATAATTTTGTACGGGTAAGGCGTTGCTGGTAATCAAAATAGTTTACTACGCTATTTAACTGATCGGCTGTAAGCACCTGGTTATTTTCAAAAACAGAAAAGCTGTTTACAGGATTTTTTAATTTTACAGAAGTATTTGCCATGATAATAATTTTTACATGTTACCTAAATTTGTTCTTCCCAGTATCATCGGATTTTCGGCATCGGTACCGCAATCATTCAGTTTACCGGGCGGGTATATATTTTTTACGTTGTACAATATTTCAATAAAATCCTGCAACACTTTCAACCCCTCATCCGTATTTGGTTTGTCATCCTGCTTAAACGCAAGCCATTTTTTATAGGCGTTTTCAAAAGCCAGCAAATGATCGTGATTTACCCAGCAAATTTTAGGATAGATATGCGCTGGTGTTTCAAGCCGTATAAGTTTATCAATATATTCTCTGAAATCCATATTGCTGAAGCGTTTGCTTTCGGCGGGCAATACAACTGTTATTCTAAAAGAATATGGATCATCTTCGCAACCACCCACACAATCATCATCTGCACAAACATGCAGGTAATTTTTGCCGTCGGTATTTTTTTTCTTTTCGCCCATCCAGGTAGCATCTGGCCTTAGTAAAATATGCTCTACCACAAACATGCCTTCATCGCTGTAATGTTCTTTTACAAATTGTATTAAAAAACTGATGGCCATGTTCATGGCTTCTTCGGTATTAAAATATTCTATGCGCCTTGCTACAATCTGCTTCAAATCATTTACCACATTAAAATAAAATTTACCAGCGCCGGTCACCGCTTTTTTATAGTTGCCTGCATCGGCAGCAAGTTTTACAGCTTCGATAAATTCTTTTGTACAGGTCTGCTTATCGGTATATTTTGTGCTGCTGCTTAAAACAATTTTATTAGTTTTTGGGTCAATTAATCTGAACCGGAATTCTGAAATGCCATCGCTGTCTTTTTCTTCGTACACTTCGTTTTTTATAGAAGAAAGTGTGCGGCGTTTAAAATTTGTAATGCCTAAAAGCCTGCACAACCTGTGCTCAAGCCCCGAAACATTTTCAGTATTCCATACTGTGGCCTCCTCACCATCACAGCTCTGCTTTTTATACACGTAGCCTTTGTGGCGGGTTGCACTTATTGCTGGATAGTCTGCCA
>JAYURR010000125.1:0-4229 GCA_043756605.1 Chitinophagaceae bacterium | reverse complement strand
TTTTGTTTTTTCATGCGAATACAATAACCAAATACTATACCAACAGTTTTTTAATTGATATGACAATTTGTTAATTATTTACTAAGGGTACAGTTCTTTAATAGACATCATCACTAAGGCTAATATTTATTTAAGATGTATTTCTTTTAACAAAAGGAATTTCCCTAACTTCCAGCAATGAAACATTTTAAGTTTTATTCCAAGGAAGATATCCTGTCGATGACAAGGGTAAGGCGCTTTGAAACCAAGATGGGAGAGCGTGTAAAGTTTTTAAAACCTGATGGTGAGTGGCCCGAGGTATTGAAAGAATCAGGTGCAAAATATATTATACTGGGTATACCCGAAGATTTTGGGGTAAAGGCAAATTATGGAGTAGGGGGCACTGAAACTGCCTGGTTATCTTTTCTTACCTCATTTTTAAATATACAGAGCAACGATTTTTTAACAGGAGAAAACACTTTGATACTTGGCCATTTTGATTTTGGCGATATCAAATTTCTGATTGAGAACAATGCTTACAATCCCGAAGAAAAAATAAATGCTTACCGCCATGCATTGAATATTGTTGATGAAGAAGTGGAGAACCTGCTTAAAGTAATTGCATCTGCAAAAAAAATACCCATCATCATCGGCGGCGGACACAATAATGCTTACCCAATCATTAAAGGCGTTGCAAAAGGTTTACACAAGGCAGATATAATCCCCTTATCGCAGATAAATTGTATAAACCTGGATGCACATGCAGATTACAGTGTGGCACAAGGAAGGCATAGTGGAAACGGATTCAGGTATGCCGAGGAAGATGGCTACCTGGGAAAATATTGTATGGTTGGGTTGCACGAAAATTATATTTCGCAGAATGTTTTAATGGATATTCATAACAATCCGTTTATTGATTATATCAGTTACGAAGAAATATTTATTCATGAAAGAAAGAATTTTATACAGGCTGTAGCCCACGCAACGGGCTTTACCGAAGACAGTTTTACCGGAATTGAAATTGATTTGGATTGTGTTGAAAATGTTTTGAGCAGTGCCATTACCCCAAGCGGTATTACGCCTTTGCTGGCACGTAAATTTGTAACCTTTATTGCACAAGATTCGAAACCGGCTTACCTGCATATAAGCGAGGGTGCCACCCAATTGGCCGACGGAAGAAAAAATGAAACAACCGGTAAACTGATCAGTTACCTGGTAAGTGATTTTATTAAGGAGTTAACGCAGGATTAAAATATTTAGAAACATTCTATCTCAAACATCGGTCTTCGCAAGTTCCCTCTTCAGGGGGCGGAGGGGGTTTGTTCTATTTCAATTGTTCTGCAATTTCTTTCTCTGTAGCAATACCATCTTTACGCCAAACCTGTTTACCATCTTTAAAAACAATAAACACGGGTAGTGAGGTAACCTGATAAGTCTGCAGAATATTTTGGTCACGGCCGCCATCTACTTTTAATAAAGTGAATTTGTCTTTGTTATTTTTTGTTAAACTTTTTAAAACCGGTTCCATTTGTTTGCAGGGCGGGCACCAGCTTGCACCAAAATCTACCAATACAATTTTAGAACCTTTGATGGTGGAATTCAGTTCATCAATAGTCATTTGCTTTTCGGTACTGGCACCTTCCAAAGCCTTGTTGGCTGCACGCCAGGCATTGGTGCCACCTTTTAATTCAAATACATTTTTATAACCCGCTTTACGCATTTTATCTGCTGCTGCTGCACTTCGGCCACCAGCCAGGCAATACACATAAACAGGTTTGTCTTTATCAATAAAAGCCAGGCGGCGTTCAAATTCAGTTTTATCATTCCAATCGGCCTGTAAGGCATTTTTTATATGCCCACTAAAAAATTCACCAGGTGTTCTTACATCCAGTATCTGAATATTTTCATTGGTGGTAATTTCTTTTTCAAATGCATCGGCAGTTAAAGCATTTTTAGTTTGTGCCTTGCACGAAATTAAAATGGCAGAAAATAAAATGGTAGTCAGCAGGGTACTTAAAAATTTCATTAGATATTTTTTGCAAATTTACTTTAATAATTCCTGTAACGCTGCTGCAGAAACATTTAATAAATTCACTTTTTGTAAACGTTTGGTTAATTCCCGCCAGTTGGCATCTTTCTTATAAATTTTCTGCAACAGTTTTGATGCTTCCGCCACCTTTTTATTATTAGCCAATGTAATGGCTGTCCAATACTGCATCTCTAAATTATCCGGAAATATTTTCATGGCAGCACCATATTCTTCCATGGCAAGTTTCATGTCATTTTTCTCTGTAGCCAAATCACCTTTGTCCATGTGCTCGTAGGCCCTGAAAGTTTTCAGTAATCTGTCTAATTCATCCAGCGGTGCTTTGTTATCATCAACCCGTAAATCAATCAGGCGTTCGTTCCAGGGTTGGCCGGTGCTTTTGCCGGCAACCACTAAAATTGCGGCAGATTGTTTTCCACGAATATCGCCACCGGCAGCCTGTGCTGCTTTTAAAGCTATTAAAACCCTTTCTGCCAAAGGTTTTCCTTCGCTGGCTTCAAATGCTTTCGACATAGCTGCATTTACTTTATTGCCCAACATCATATTGCTTTGTACCGAATAATTTTTGCCAACAATATTACCGGCATGGTCAATACAGTTTTTTCCTGTCCAGGCATTTACATTTCCGTTGGCATCAATCATAGCCACCTGTCTTACTTCACGGCCTTCATCAGCTGCAAGTAATTCGCTTAAAGCTTCGGGTGCCGTTTTTCCCTTCTTCATCAAATCCAGTCCTTTAGTGCCATAACTTTTGTTTACAAAACTTTGGGTGGCTACTACGCCAACACCTGCTTCGCCCCAGCTTACAGCTGTACCCACGCTAAACCAATGGCTTTGTACCCCCACAGCCATTTCGCCAGTAGTTACATCACGGGCAACGATAGAAAACGTATGTGCCAGGCCTGCATCTTTTTTAAAAAACTGTGCAAAAGAAATGGATACCGTGAAAAAGCAAAGGCTGAAAAGGAATATTGATTTCTTCATAAAATAATTTTATCTAAAACTACAAATAAAAAAGCCATCCCTTTGCAGGAATGGCTCATATTTAGTTTTACTATTTTAAAGTGGAGACAGGTATTGTGCATACGCATAACCTTCTTCACCATTGGCGGTTTTAATTTTCCACCAGCTATCATCTGTTTTTTCAACCAGGGTAACCACTTCATCATGTGCAGCCTTTCCAACAATTTCACCTTCGGTACTTGGCGTACTTCTGATGTTAAGGTTACTGCTGTCGGTTGTAACTTTTAGCTGTGCGCCTGCATCAGCCTTGATGTCAATGTTTAACACCAGGTCACCACTATTCATACCTGGGTCTATTTTGTCGTACAATGCCCAAATTGAATCATAATCTGCTGTAGATTTTGCTGTACCTGCAACATGAAGTACACCGTTTTGTTCTGCTACAGAAAAACCATCAACACCTAAACCGGTTGCCGATTCAATTAACTCAGCATATTTATCTTGTAAAGCCATTTTGTTAGATTTTTAAATTGTGATTGAAATAATTATTTGATGGTTAATTTAGAAGCAGCAGCATCTAATGTAACTTTTGCAGAACCTAATATTTGCTTAATCTTTAAGTTATCAGCTTTTGTAACTTCACCAATTAATACAGCACCTTTTTCTGAAAAAGAAACAGCGGTAAGGCCTTTAATATCTTTTAAGCCATCTTTAATTTTTTGCTGTACATCTAAAGCTAAAGCAGAAACTGAAACAGAAACCGGTGGTGGCGGAGGAGGAGCAGCAACTGTGCAATTGTTTATTACAGATTTTACACCTTTAACATCCTTTACCGTTTTTTCGCACATGGCTTTGCAGGCATCATCTTTACATTCGCCGCCCATGGTTACTACACCATCTTTTACATCAACAGTTGTGTTGCTCATCATAGGATCGGCCCTTAATGCTTTTTCAACATTGGCTTTAATATCTGCATCTTTTGGTTTACAGCTTACAAAAAGCATGGTGGCTGTAACAGCCACAACCATTAACAATTTTGTTAGTTTCATTTGTTTGTTTTAAATTTTTAAATTAATTAAATATTAAACTTAGTTACAACCTAAATTAAAAGACGCCGAAATAAGTAAATGGGTTGCGTTTTTTGTAAAAAATTATAAACAACCCAACCTGCCACCATCAACCGGTAAATTAATGCCATTAATGTAAGCAGCTGCAGGCGACGCCAAAAAAGCTACTGCTG